>JAGXSN010000231.1 GCA_018333815.1 Sulfuritalea sp.
CCTCCAGTCGCCCTACGGGCTCCTTCCGGCGAACCCGGCGCAACCCCTTCCACTTTCGATTCCTTCACCATTTCCCAACTCCTTTTTCAGACACGATTTAACCCCAAATTCGTGTCCAGAAAAATCGGGGGCGGCTCAAGCGCAACCGCTCAGCTTAGTCGCGGATTTCGTGCCCCATCCGGTCTCGAACGTACCATCACGACCACGGCTGGTACCATCGTAACGCTTCCCTCGCCAGAACTCGAACCTGAGCGCAATACCACGGTGGAGGCTGGTCTGCGCTATCGGGTGAAGGACGGCGGTTTCGGTGTTACGGCCTATCACAGCAAATACAAGGATCTGATCCTGCTTGCCGTGGTTGACGCTACGACCCGGCAACGGCGCAACATCGGCAGCGCCGAGATCACCGGCCTCGAATTCGATGGCGATTGGCGAATCGCCCGCAACTGGACGCTGCGCGCTGCGGCTACCGCCACACGGGGTACCGATACGTCGAGCGATACGCCGCTCGAAGGCGTGCCGGAGTTCGTGCTGCGCTTCGCCGCGCGTTATGGCGCCGCTGCCGGGCCTTGGTATGCCGAGGGCGTGCTGCGCGCCGCTACAGATCGCGACCGCGTAAATCCCGTCACCGAACGGCCGCGCGCCGGTTTCGGCCTGGTGGACTTCTACGTCGGGGCCGACTTGAGCAAGACCCTCGGTGCGGGCTGGAAGAACTGGAAATTCACCGCCGGCATCGAGAACCTGTTTGACCGCGCCGTCGCCAACCAAGTGGCGGCTGAGGACTTGCGTTACCCGGCAGGTCTGATTGGCAACCCGCTGATGGAGCCTGGCCGTGCCTTCGTGATCAAGCTTGTACAGGACTATTGATCGTGCGCCCTCAGTTTCTCGCGAGCCTGCTTGCCTGTTTTGCGGTAGGCGGGCAGGCCGCTACAACCGTCACGGACCAGAACGGACGGTCAGTAAAGATACCGGATCGCGTCGAGCGTGTTGCCACTTTGGTCAACCCGGCGGCTTCGATGGTTATCGCAGTAGACCAAGGGCCCGCGCGTCTAGTCGGCATCAATCGGAACTCTCGCCAAGAGATCGTTGATGGTTTTATCGGTCAGATATTTCCATCTGCGAAACGCATTCGTATCGATATGAGCGGAGAAAACTTCGTGCCCAACGTCGAGGCCATTCTAGCCACACGGCCCGATATCGTTGTGCAGTGGGGTGACATGGGAAACGCGATTGTCGATCCGATTGCGCGTACGGGGCTGCCGGTGCTGACTCTGCGCTATGGCGACAGCAAGCTCGCTGCCGAGTGGCTGCGTTTGCTTGGTATTGTTCTTACTGGGCGATCAGAACGTGGGCACGATCTCGCTACTCATTTTCTCGAGGTGTATGGCGAAATCGCCAGGGCCAGTGCCGCTATTCCGACAACCCACAAGCCCAAAGTGGTCTACCTCCACCGCACTCAAGGCAATAGCTTCCAGGTTGCCGGCAACAAGACCGGCCCGGACTCGGATATCCGTCTCGCTGGCGGTATCAACGTCGCCGCCGATGTACCAGGATTTGCGCATGTGGGTGCCGAACAACTGCTTGACTGGGCGCCCGATGTGGTTCTGCTTAACAACGTAGAAAAGCACGCTCGACCAGCCACGCTCTATGCCAACCCGCTGCTCGCTGGCCTGCCAGCGGTGAAGCAGAAGCGTGTCTATGTCTATCCGCAAGGTGGATTCCGCTGGGAAGCGCCGAGTCAGGAATCGCCGCTCGCCTGGCGCTGGCTTCAAGCACTCTTCCACCCAGATTTGAATGTATCGCCATTGCGGGCGGAGATGACTACAGCCTACCGGGAACTCTATGGCCATGAAGCGTCGCAGACTGATCTCGATACGGTGTTGCGGATGGCGGATAACGCCGACAGTCTTTATTACCGCGAGAAGTTCGCTGGCAAGAAAACCAAATGATGAACGATATGAACCTTTGCTGCGAACTTGAACCCGTGGCGGAAAAACCTCAGTCGGTTTCAAAAGGCATTAAAAAGGGGGCTCGTCCCAACCCTAAAGTTCGCGCGCTTAAAAAGATTGCCATCTATGGCAAGGGAGGAATTGGAAAGTCGACGACTGTCGCCAATCTTTCCGCAGCGCTCGCGCAACGCGGTCTCAAGGTGATGCAAATCGGATGCGACCCCAAAGCGGATTCGACCAAGCTGCTGATGGGCGGAAAAACAATCCCAACTGTGTTGGATGTCATCAAACAAAAAAAGAATGCCTCCCGTATCGAAGATATGGTCTTCGAAGGCAGCTTTGGCATCCTTTGTGCGGAAGCGGGGGGGCCGATGCCCGGCATCGGTTGTGCGGGCAGGGGAATCATTGCCGCTTTCGACCGCCTTGACGAGCTTGACGCTTATGAGCGATTGAAGCCGGATGTGGTTCTTTTCGATGTGCTTGGGGACGTCGTGTGCGGCGGCTTTGCCATGCCGATGCGCGAAGGTTATGCCGACGAAGTGGCCATTGTCAGCTCCGGGGAAATGATGGCGCTGTTCGCAGCGCACAACATTGCCCGGGCCTTGTCCAGCTTCTCCTCCAGGGGTTATGCGAAGTTGGCCGGAATGATCCAGAACTCGCGCAACATTGCCAACGAAGATGAAATTGTCCGCCAGGCAGCCGGTGAGATCGGCACCCAGGTGCTTGGGATCATTCCCCGATCCGGCCTCATTCAGGAGGGTGAAATGGCGGGAATGACGGTCGTTGAGTTGTTTCCGGATTCTCCGCAAGCAGCGGTCTATCGAGACCTGTCGCAACTCCTGTTTCCCGAAATGGCTATTCGCTGCGGAGAGACGAGACTATGAAAGCGACTGCCTTGGAACAAGTTCAACAAACGCGCCGGAACCAGGGGGAGATGCGTATCGCCGACCTGATCGCTAATCCGGGTGCATTGCTGGGCAGCAGCGCTACCGGCGCCTGTCTCCATTATTGCGCGCCGACGCATGGCGGGTGGGGGGTCGTGCGGACGGCCATGCTGGTCCCCGAGCTTTACATGCTTTTCGTCTGCCCTTCGGCATGCGGCAGGCATGGCGCCATCGCTGCGATTGAGCATGGCTGCAAGGATCGTGTCGGATATTTGTGCATTGAAGACCATGAGATTGTGCTGGGCAACTACGAAGATGAGATTCGCAATGCGCTGCCAGCGCTGATGGCGCAAATTAAACCTGCGCCCAAGGCATTCTCGATTGTCGTTTCCTGTATTGACGATCTGTTGGGCACGGATTACGACCAGATGCTCGAGGAATTCGAGGACACTTACGGCATTCCGTTCCGTCTGGGAAGAATGAACCCGATCAGTCTCGACGGAAAGTTGCCGCCAGGCAAGCGTGTGCAGCGGGACATGTATGACTTGTTGCAAGCGCCCTTGTCGCGTGACCGCAGTATCGCGCTGGTCGGTACGTTTCAACCCATTGCGGCGGAATCGGAGATTCACGCGATGTTGAAAGCGGCGGGTTGGCAAGCGTTGCGACATATCGCGAACTGCCGTTCCTTCGAAGAGTTTCAGCGATTGGGGGCAGCTTCCCTGAATCTCGCAACCCGGCCCGAGGGTCTGGCCGCCGCGCAGAACCTGTTGGAAAAATATGGCACACCGTTTATCTTCGCGCCGACGTCTTTCAGCGAGACGGGAATTCTCCGTCGCTATGAAGACCTTGCACAGGCCACCGGCATGGCTGTCGATTGCGCGGAGAACCAAGCGCAATTGCGCGTGCTGGCAGAAGCGACCCGTGATGAAGTTGGCGACAGATCGATTGCCATTGATGGCTCCGCAACCTGCGCTCCGTTCGACCTGGCACGCGCCCTCATTGAGGCAGGCTTTAACGTAAGCGCCATATTTACCGAGAAGCTGCCGGATTTTGAGCGTCCTGCCTTCGAATGGCTGGCGGTTCATGCGCCCGATTTGAAAGTCGCGCTGCCGGTATCGCCAACCAACAGTTGGCGCCGCCCCGATACACCCACGGCCGACATCGCCATTGGGTTTACCGCCGCCTATCTGACTGCCGCGCCGCATGTGGTCCCGATCAGTTTCGACGAGGGCCTGTATGGCTACCATGGCATGTCGATGGTGTATCAGGCATTGAGGCAGTCGCTATCCAATACTCAATCCGAAAGCCTGGAGGATATGGTGAATGCCTACGGCCTGGTTATCTGAACAGGTGATGCGATGAGCCAACTGCTTTTCCATCTGCCCCCCTTTGCCGCCGACTATTCCGGCGTTGCATCGGTCTTGCACGACCTCGGCGGTCTGGTCGTCATCCACGATGCCTCCGGGTGTACCGGCAGCTATACCGGTTACGACGAACCGCGCTGGTTTACAAGCCGATCGAGTGTGTACTGCTCCGGGCTGCGTGAGGAGGACGCCATTCTCGGCAACGACGAGAAGCTGCTCGATAACATCAAGCGGGTCGTTGCTGAGCGGGAGTTTTTCTTTGTAGCGGTAGTCGGCAGTCCCGTTCCGATGCTGGTGGGATTCGACTTTGCCGGTTTCGCCAACTTGATCGAAGCCGAAACCGGACTTCCGGCAATTGGATTTACCACCTCCGGCATGCCCTATTATCACGTTGGCATGGCGACTGCATTCAAGGTTCTCGCCGAGCGATTTGTGATCGATCAACGTCCGCCGACGCCGGAAGGCGTAAACATCCTGGGTGCGTCGCCATTGGACGATTTCGATGCGGCAACTCTGGATGCCATGATCGAATGCTTGGCATCCGTCGATATCAAGCCGGTATCCATCTGGGGCCAGAGATCGGGACTGGATGCAATCAATCGGGCGGCAGGCGCAAGCGTAAATTGGGTGGTGTCCTCTGCCGCGCTGCCGCTTGCGCGCCACATGCAGGAGCGCTGGGGTATTCCCTATGTCGTCGGCCTGCCCGCGAGTCCGGCTGCAACCGAACAGTTGTTGGCAGCGCTGAGGCGTAGTGCCAACGGCATTATCACAACGGGCAGTGCTTCGGCACGACCCACTACTTCAACTAACGGCAGCAACGTCGATATCTGTTTGCTCGGCGAACAGCTTCGCATGAACTCCCTGCGTATTGCGCTGCGCTGCGAACGTCCGGATGCCGCCGTCAATGTAGCCAGTTTCTTTTCTTGGGATGACGGCTTGGCGGAAAGTGGCGATAGCGGTCTGGATGGCGAAGAGCATGCAGCGGAGTATCTGGCTTCATTAAGTCCTGCTGTGGTTGTCGGTGATCCGTTACTGCGCAGTTTGTTGCCGTCCCACC
Organism: Sulfuritalea sp.; assembly: GCA_018333815.1. GTDB lineage: Bacteria > Pseudomonadota > Gammaproteobacteria > Burkholderiales > Rhodocyclaceae > Sulfuricystis. Next base: position 5,255 of record JAGXSN010000231.1, read on the forward strand.
TCCAGAGTCGATTTATTGACGAACCTCATCGGGCCATATCGGGTCGCTTGTTTCGGCATTCGCTCGTACATCGCTTTCATGCCGAAGGCGCCCGTTTTGCATCTGAGTTGTTAGAGGCCGCCGATGCAGCCCGTTGATCGCTCACGTGCTGCATGTGCGGACAGGGGGACGCTTTGCGGAGATCGACGCGCAAGTGGGCAGACGGCTGCGCGGCTAAACCCTGGAAACCAGACGGCACGCTCCCTTGGTTCAATCGGCCCTTGGCTGATGGCGGCGGCAACCCTCGTCGCTGCGCTGCTTGCGCTTGCCGTTGGCCGGTATGCCGTTCCGTTGGATACTGTGGCGCGCGTGCTGCTTGCCCCGATCTTCGACCTCACGCCGACCTGGAATGAGACCGAGGCCCAGGTGATCTGGGCAGTGCGCGGTCCTCGGACCTTGCTGGCGGCCATCGTCGGGGCTGGCTTGGCATTGGCTGGGGCGGCACTACAGAGTGTGTTCCGCAACCCGCTGGCCGATCCGCAGATTCTCGGAGTTTCGTCGGGGGCGGCGCTGGGGGGCGTGTTCGGCATCCTGCTGATCGGCACCGGTTGGCCGTCGATGGTTGGCGCCTTCGTTGGTGGCCTTGCCGCACTGGGAGCGGTCTTCTGGCTTGCCGGCGGCAACCACGGCAGCGGCGGCAAAGGAGGAACAGTGATGCTGGTGCTCGCTGGCCTCGTGGTCGGCGCGGTGGGCGCAGCGGGCATTGCGCTTGCCAAATATGCGGCCGACCCTGACAACCAGTTGCCGGCCATCGTCTTCTGGCTGCTCGGCAGTCTGGCGGCGGCTGATGCGGCGCGGCTGTGGGTGGCAGTGCCGCCAATCCTGCTCGCCGGCGTGCTCATTATCGGCTTGCGCTTCCATCTCTCGGCGCTGGCTGTCGGCGAGGATGACGCACGCCGTCTCGGTGTACCGGTGCGGACCGTACGCCTGCTCACCCTCGGTGCTGCGGGCCTCGCTACGGCGGCGGCCGTTGCTGCCTGCGGCGTGGTCGGCTGGGTCGGCCTGGTGGTGCCGCACTTGGTGCGCCTGGCTTTCGGCGCCGATCACCGCTGGTTCTTCATCAGCACCGCGCTTGCCGGCGCTGCTTACCTGATTTTGGTGGATACCGTAGCGCGCACTGCTGTGGCTGCCGAGATTCCGCTGGGTGCGCTTACCGCGCTACTTGGCGCACCGATTTTTGCCGTGCTGTTGCGTCGTCTGCGGGGAGATGCCCATGGTTGAACCGATTTCCGCGCGTGGTCTCGGCTACCGCTATCGCCAGGGCTGGGTATTTCGTCATCTTGATTTTCGTCTTGCTGCCGGCGAATTGACTGCGATCCTTGGCCCCAACGGCTGCGGCAAGTCTACGCTGTTGGGCGTGCTGTCCGGTGGGAGGCCGCCCGTTGAGGGCGAGATCTGCCGCCAGGGCACTCTCGCCCTGGTTCCCCAGTCCCTCGCACCGGCCTTGCCCTTTACCGGACTGGATATGGTATTGCTCGGCCGCGCCCGCGCCGTCTCGTTATTTGCCGCCCCCGGCCCAGCCGACTATGCCGCTGCCCATGCAGCGCTGGCGCGACTGGAGGCGGATCATCTGGCCGAGCGCAGCTTTGATGTGATGTCCGGAGGCGAACGTCAACTCGTGCTGATCGCCCGTGCGCTGGTATCCGAAAGTCCCGTGCTGTTGCTCGATGAACCCACCGCTGCCCTCGACTGGCACTACCAGGCGCATGTGCTCGCACTGTTGCGCCAACTCGCCAACGCCGGCCTCGCCGTCGCTTTCACCACCCACGCGCCCCAGCATGCGCTGGATTTCGCCGACCGCGTACTGCTGATGGCTGCGCCAGAACGTCAAGCCTTCGGCGCGCCGGAAGACGTACTCGGCGAGGACGCGCTCTCCGCCCTCTACCGTCTGCCGGTGAAACGCCTGCGCCTGCCCGATGCGGCGGCCTCCACCGCCATTCCCGTTTTCCGCGACTACCTCGACAGAAAAGCTCCACCCGCCTTATGAAAGCCATCCTCTATGTCCGCCCCCTGGGCCACGAACCCGCTTCCTTCCTCGACCGCCCCTACGCGCAAGGCATCGTCCAGCAGCGCGTCTACGACTTGCCGGGCCTCGACCTGACGCGCTACGGCGCCATCCTCGTCTCGGCCCATACCGACCAACGTGCCTTCGCCGCCTGCAGCAAGCAGATCACCGCCTTTCTCGACGCTGGCGGCCTCTTGGTCTTCAACGGCCACATTGCCTATCCCTTCCTCCCCGAACTTGCGCTCTTCGTGCCCGTGCCCGGCTTCAGCCTGAACCTGCTACAGATCCGCCGCACCGCCGAGCATCCGGTGTTCGACGGCGTCGATCCTCACGACCTCACCTTCCGCCGCGGCGTCGCCGGTTTTTACGGCCGCGGCCACAACCCGCTACCACAGGGCGCCTTGGTGCTGCATCGCCTCTCCGGTAACGACGCGCCCCTCGACTGGGTCTGGCAGCGTCCCGCTGGCGGCACCGTCTTCATGCACGGCGGCAATAACCTCTGGATGTACGCCGACGACCCCAGCAGCGCCGCGCGCATCGCCCCGCAACTGATGGCCTGGGTGACAGCCCAGGTCGAACCGCACGCAGAAAAGGAACCCGCATGAGCAGCATGCCCTGCATCGTCGCCGTCGACGGCGGCGCCTATTTCCACCGTGCCACCCTCGCCGATGCGCGCTTTGCTCCTTATTTTGACGATGTTATGTACGCCCCGGAACTTGCAGCGAAGCTCGACTGGATGGAGGCCGATTGCCTGTTTGTCACGAGCCGCCAGGACCCTGCCCTGATGCAGGCCGTGCGCCAGCCCATCGCCGACTTCCTCGCCGCCGGCAAGACCGTTGTCGCCATGGGCGAATCGCAGGCCGAGACCTGGCTGCCCGGCGTCGCCTGGCATACCTCGGAGGTGAACTTCTGGTGGTGGCTTACACCCGGCGCCGACTCCGGTCTGCGCGTCGGCACGTCCGAGCATGACCTGTTCAAGCACCTCACACTGGCCGATACCACTTGGCATCAGCACGGCTACCTTGACGCGCCGCCCGGCGCGACCTCCTTGGTGAACCGCGCCGCAGGCGGCAGCATCCTCTACGAGGACCGCGCCACCACTCCCGGCCGCATCGTTGCCACCACCCTCGACCCCTGTTACCACCACGGCAGCAATTTTATGCCCGCCACCACGCGCTTCCTGACAGGATTTTTGCCTTGGCTGCGTGGCTCGCTAGCCAACAAAGATTGAACCTATGCAAACGGAGAACCTTATGACCAAAGAAGTCCTGACGGTCCAAGAAAATGGCCGTTCGATTGAGTACACCTATGCCGATCTCGTGAAATACCATGGCCACGGCTATCTTGGAGGCGTCGCACTCGCCTTCAAGGCCATGCAGCGCGGCCTGCCCCTGCTTGCCGACGGCCAACCACCCGAGCGCAACGAAATCGCCCTCGATACCGCCTTTCCGGGCCCCGGTGGCCGCGACGGTTTTGAGATGGTGACACGCATGGTCAGCAGCGGCCGCTACAAGGTGGACTTTTCCATTGCCGGCGCCGACGTACCCAAGAGCCCCACCGGCAGCTACTTCTTTCGTTTCAAGTATCGCGGCCGCACCGTAGACCTCGCACTGTGTCCCGGCATTGTCCGTGAAGAATTTTTGCGCTTGGCGCGCCAGGAAAAACTTACGCCGGAAGAAGCCACCCGCCTGGAAGAACTGAAGGCAGACATGGCCGACCGCCTGTTGGCCCAACCGGCGGAAGCACTGTTCGATATTTCGCCCAGAGTCGGTGCATGAAGGAATGTTGCGATTGCAGCAGTTTCACGTTTTCTCTCGTAATCAAAGCATGTCAAAACATGTTGGCGAACGAGCGCAAAGGTACGCGATTGCCGGCGCCGTGCTGTCACTGCTTGCCTTCGTCATCGTTGCTATCCTGGTCGGCGGCTTGTTGCTGGCGGGGTTGTATGCGACCGGCCTGATGCCGATGGTGAAGCCTTGATGAATCGTCGGGTCGGAACGCTGGCCGTGTTGCTGGCCCTGGTCATGGCCGCAGGCGGCTGGCGGCAGGACAGGAGGGTTGCCGGGTGATGCCGCCCTTGCTACGCCCAGTTCTCCAGCCGCAAGCCGTCGATGCGCGCGAATTCGCGCGTGTTGTTGGTGACCAGCACGGCCTCTTCCGCCAGCGCATGGCAGGCGATCCACAGATCGTTGCCGCCGATGGGTTGGCCCGCCCGCCGCAAACGGGCGGACTGGACGGCATACCGCTCGCACAGGATGCGACTGGCATCGAACGACACCGGAATCTGGCGCACGAGGGCATCCAGCCGGCGCAGGACATCGGGTTTGCGGCTGCTGCGTTCGGCGCCCTTGAGCAGTTCGGCGTAGGTGACGAAAGACATGCAGAGGCTGTCCTCGCTCGACAGGGCCCGGACCCGCTCGGCCACGGCGGTGGGGCGATGCTTGATCAGATAGATCAGGGTAGCGGTGTCGAGCATGTATCTCACAGCGCTTCCCGCTCCTGCTCGGGTGGTTGCGCCGCGCGCTCCGCTTCCAGAAGGGCGGCGAATTCGTCGGCAAGGTCGCCGAAGCCGTTCAAGGCATCCAGCAGCGCCGCACCGCGATCCGCCGGCAGGGGGTGGATCAGCAGGTCCCCCTGTTCGGTGCGGCTGATTTCCACGGTCCGGCCGTCCAGGCGAAATTCGCGCGGAATGCGCACGGCCTGGCTGTTGCCGTTCATGAAGATGCGACTGACGAGTGTGCTCATGTGGGCCCTCCCACGCAAGAAAGTGTGTATCGAAATGTGTGTATCCTACCAGCCCCAGGTCGCGCTACGGGCAACTTCAGAGCGCGACAACGCCGGGCAAAGGCCGCATGGCCTTGTCGAGCGTGGCCGTTCCGGTGTAGCCGGAGACGCTATCGCGCGCGGGGATCAGGCCGTCGGAGAAATCCGCCTTTCCGTTGCGGAACTGCGCGAGCGCCGCTTAGTGCTCCGCGCAAAGCGCTCTGCGGCATGTCCGGCGATTGCGGTGCGCATGCCCTCGTCGCTGACTGGTCCACGCGGCGGTTTGGGCAACACGGCGCAGACAGCGAGCGGATCATACGAGACCGGCGCGGGCAGCGCGACTTGTCCCTTGCTGGTGAGTGTGGCGAGCATCGTCACTTCCTTTTGAGGTTGGCTATGCCCTTCGAGTCTAATTTAGTGAGGAGTGCGTTACAAGGAATATCCTGTTCGCTATTTCTTACCTCCGCCTTCGCCGCCGACCCGGCACCCGCACAACTGAAGGAAGTGACCGTCACGGCGACCACCGACGCGCTCGCCGAGCAGCGCGAGGCGGTGTCGCAAAAAACCGTGATCGACCGCAAGGAGATCGAGGCGCTCGGCGGCCTGACGGTCGGCGAGGTGATCCGCAAGCTGCCCGGCATCGAGGCCGGCGAGCACGGCGGCGACGGCGGCATGGCGGCGCGGGCGCGCGGCATGAGCCGCGACGCGGTGCAGTTCCTCGTCAATGGCGAACGGCCGACGGCCAATGCGCGTTTCGCGCTCACCCAGGTGGGGCGCATGCCGGCCGGCGAATTGGAGCGCATCGAGATCCTGCGCGGCGGTTCGGCCGAGTTCGGCGGGGCGGCGGCGGTGACGGTGAATCTGGTGATGCGCCGGCCCGTCGCAAGCGCGTCGACCGCGTTCAAACTCGCCGTCGGCCAGCGCGGGCCGGAAGCGAACGCGCAGACGAGCTTCAGCCGCGGCGGCGGCGCGGGCGGCTTCTCGTGGCTGCTGCCGGTGACCCTCAATCGTCATGGCATGCCGGTGGACCTGACGCTGCAACGCGACTCGACGCTGACCGGCCGGCAGCGGGAAACCGAAAGCGGCGATTACGCCATCGACGAGCTCATCCTCTCGCCGCGCCTTTCCTGGCGCAAGGGCGCCGATGTGCTGACCCTGTGGCCGAGCTACTACCAGAACGCTGGCGAACGCGCGACGCGGATGGCGCGCGATACCGGTGACGCGCGTACTGACAAGGAAGACAACGGCATCCGCATCGCGCGGCTGCGCGCCGAAGGCGAGATGCGCGTGGGCGAGAACAAGCTCTCGGGCCGCGCCGCCGTCATGGCGGGGCGTCGCCATGTCGACCGCAACCGCAGTGCGCGCGACCACCTGGGTGTGGTCACCGCCTGGACGGAAGCGGAGCACCGCGAGGATCAGGAGTTTTCCGGTTCCCTGCGCATTGACCGTCCTGTGGGTACGCATTTTCTTTCCGGCGGCATCGACTTCGCGCGACACGGGCGCGAAGATCGCCAGGCCTTCGCCGGCGCGGTCGCCGGAGCATCGAGCTTCGCCGGCGACGAGCGGCACTGGACATTGTGGGTGCAGGACGAATGGGCGCTGCGCCCCGGCCTGACCACGACCCTGGGACTGCGCGGCGAGACCATGCAGATCGAAACGAACGGCGACAGCCGCCGCCACGGCGCGGTCGATCCGGCGCTGGCGCTGCGCTGGGAACCGGCGGCCGGCTGGGTGGCGCGCACTTCGCTGTCCGGCGCGATCCGTTTCCCCAAGCTGGAGGAACTGACGGCGGTCGCCACGCGCGGCGCCTCCGCCAACACGCCGCTGGAGCCGGATCGCGGCGGCAACCCCGCCCTGAAGCCGGAACGCATCGCCAATCTGGAAGCCGGGCTGGAACGCCATCTGGCCGACGGCGTGCTCGGGGCCAATGCCTATCTGCGCCGCACGCGGGATTTCGTCGAGCGTCGCACCGCGCCGGAAGGCGCGCGCTGGGTGGATCGCCCGGCCAACGAAGGTGACGCGCGCCACTGGGGGCTGGAACTCTCCGCCAAGCTCAAGGGCGACGGCCTGCTGCCGCTGCCCAGGGACGGCAGCCTGCGCGCGCAACTGACGCTGCCGCGCGGCGAGGTGGCGGACGCGCGACTGGGCATCGACCGCGAACCGCGCGAACTGCCGCGCTACCACTTCTCGCTCGGTTTTGAGGGCAGCCTGCCGGCCTGGCAATCCACCTGGGGCTTCCACTGGCAGCGCCACGGCGCGGTGAAGACCGCCGTGCCGGGCGAACTGGCCGCCGACACGCGCCGCCGCGACCTGCTCGACATGCATCTCGTGCGCCGCCTCGACGCCCACCTCAACCTGCGCCTGTCCCTGCAGAACATTCTCGGCACCGACACCCGCCGCTACGCCTCGGCGTGGAATGGCGGCAATGCCTGGCAGCTCGACACCCTTCAGGCCGGCCAGCGCACCTGGCTGCTGTCGATGGAGGGGAAGTGGTGAAGATCACTTCAGCTTTCTCCGAGGCACTCCAGGCAAAATGCCGCCGGGGTGAAGATGCGGTGCGGCGATGCGTGGGGCGAGACGAGCGCGGAAAACAGGATATTCGTGTCGAGAACGACCCTCACCGTCGCTGCCTCGCCCAGTCGAGGGCTTCATCGACCGCGTCCGCGATTTCGCCGGGGGCAAGATCGGCGTTTTGCGCCTTGATGGCCGCCGCCGTTTCGGCGAAAACCCGTTCGCGCACCGCTTCCTCGATGAAGCGCGACAGGTCGCCCTTGCGCCCGCCGCCCCGGCTGGTCAGCAGCATGCGCAGCGCCTGGTCGGTTTCCTGCGAAACGGCGATGTTCCAGCGCACCGTGGCTTCCATGGCAAACCTCTTTTCGGTTGATATGTGTTTATGTGTCGATCATAGCGGCCCTTCCGGAGTATCGCAATGAGGCGAGCCCTGGCGCTTCTTGCCGGGCTGTTCCTCGCCGGCGCCGCGCAGGCCGCCGAGCGCGTGCTGTTCTTCTCGCCCATCATGGGCAAGCCCTCGCAGCAGGCGAAATACGCCGCCATCGCGCGTGCGGCGGAAAAAGAGGGCTTCGCCGTCGAGCACCGTTTTACCGACGAAGTGCGCCCGGAACAAGCGCAGGCATTGTTTGCGCAATATCGCATCGTGGTGTTCGATGCCGTCTCCGGCCCGGATTCGCTGGCGCCGGTGGCCGGGGATTACGGCCCGGCGGTGGCCGCCAATCCGGGCCTGATCGCGGTCGCCGCCGGGCTGCCCGGCACGCCGCTGACGCAGAATGCGCCGGCCGGCATCGAGGAGGAGATTCACCCCTACCTCCAGCACGGCGGCAAGGAGAACTTCGCCCGGCTGACGCATTTTCTCAAGGTGCGGCGGCTGGGCGAAACCGGCGACATCCAGCCGCCGCTGGTGTTTCCCCAGGAAGCGCTCTACCACCCGGATGCGCCGAATCCGGTCTTCGCCGACACGGAACACTATCTGGCCTGGCGCGCGCCCAAGCCGGGGCAGGCGACGGTCGCGGTGATCTTCCACCGCAATCATCTCGCCGCCGATTCGCTGGCGCCCGTCGACGCGACCATCCGGGCGCTGGAGAAGCGCGGGCTGGCGGTGCTGCCCTACTATTCCGACATCGTCGGCGACTATCTCGGCGAGAAATTCCTGATGCGGGACGGCCAGCCGCGCGCGCGGGTCATCGTCACCCATCAGGCGATGATCATGGATGCCGAGAAGATTCGCGCCCAGGCGGCACGGATCGGCGTGCCGATCCTGCATGCGCTGCACTACCGCGACGGCGACGCCGAGGTCTGGCGCCAGGACCCCTCCGGCATCCACCTGACGCAGGTGCCGATGACGCTGGTGCTGCCGGAGATCATCGGCTATGCCGACCCGCTGATCGTCGCCGCGCAGGACGCGCAGACGAAGCGCATGGAGGTCATACCCGCACAGCTCGATGCGCTGGTCGCCAAGGCGGCGAATCTCGCGCGGCTGGCGCAACTGCCCAACGCCGACAAAAGGCTTGCGGTGTTCTTCTACAACTACCCGCCGGGCGTCTCCAACCTCGGCGCGGCCTTCCTCGACATCCCGAAATCGCTGGCCGCGCTGACGCGGGCGATGAAGGAACGCGGCTACGACATTACCCCGCGCGACGCCGAGTTCTTCGAGAAGGAGGCCTGGGCGATGCTGAAGCCCTGGTATGGCGCCGATCTCGCCGCCGAGGCGCAGGCTCTGGTCAAGGCGGGATATGCCGAACTGTATCCGCTCGCCGCCTACCGCCGCTGGTATGACCGCCTGCCGAAGGACGTGCGCGCCGATATCGAGAAATACTGGGGCGCGCCGGAAAAGAGCCGCATGACGATCCTGCACAAGGGCGAACGCCACTTCGTCATTCCCCGCCTGATGCTCGGCAAGACCATCGTGCTGCCGCAACCGCGCCGCAGCGAGAGCGAGCATTACCGCGACGACGCGGCGCTCTATCACGACACCAACATTCCCGTGAACCATGCCTATCTGGCCACCTACCAGTGGCTGCGCGAGAAAGTGGGCATCGACGCGCTGGTGCATCTGGGCACCCACGGCACGCAGGAGTGGCTGCGCGGCAAGGAGCGCGGCCTGTCGGTGTTCGACGATCCCTATCTCGTCGTCGGCGCCACGCCGGTGTTCTACCCCTACATCGCCGACAATCTCGCCGAGGGCATCCAGGCCAAGCGACGCGGCCGCGCGGTACTGATTTCGCACCTGACGCCGCCCTTCGCCGTCACCGGCACCTTCAACGAACTGTCCGACATCACCCGTCTCATCAACGAATACGAGACGGCCGGCGTCGAGTCGCTCAAGGAAACGGCCTTGCGCGCCATCCTCGCCAAGGCGAACGAGGCGAAGCTCCTCGCCGACATGGGCTGGGAGGGCGACGCGGACGCCGTCCAAAGCCGCGCCCGGCGCGACCCCAAGGCCTTCATCGCGCAGTTGCAGGACTTCCTGATGGGCCTGTCGAACCTGGCGCAGCCGCTGGGCAACCACACGCTGGGCGCGCTGCCCAAACGCGAACACATGGTGTCGACGCTGGCGCTGATGCTGGGCCAGGACTTCCTCGTCGCCGCCGACGGGCCGGAGGCGGCCAAAGCGCGCGACTACCAAGTCTTCGCCACTTCGAATGCGGCGCGGCTGCTGGCCGAGCATGTGCTCGACGACAAGCCGCTGGACGGCGTCGCGGCTCGCCTGCGCGGCCATCTCGAAACCGCGCGCGGCCATTACGCCAAGTTCCGCGCCAGCGACGAGATCGGCGCGCTGCTTTCCGGACTCGAAGGGCGTTACGTGCCGACCGGCTACGGCGGCGACGTGGTGCGCAACCCCGACCTGCTGCCCACCGGCCGCAACCTGTATGCCTTCGACCCCGCCAAGGTGCCGACGCGCTCCGCGTGGGAAACCGGCCGGAAGCTCGCCGAACAGACGCTGGAGGACTACCGCAAGCGTCATGGCCGCTACCCGGAAAAGCTGGTTTTCAACCTCTGGTCGCTGGAAACCATGCGCCATTTCGGTGTCATGGAGGCGCAGATCCTGGCGCTGATGGGCGCGCGACCGGTATGGAACGAGGCCGGCATGCTCAATCAGAATGTCGCCGAGATGATCCGCGACCGGCTGCGCAAGCTGCCGGCCTTCATCGCCGAAGCCGCCGCCGCCACCCTGACCGGCGACCGCCTGCTGAAGATCGTCGACCTGCTGCCCGAAGGCATGCGGGGCAAGATGCCCATCGGGCGCATGCAGGCGATGCGCAATGTCGGCCGCGACGACATCGTCGGCGTCGAGATCATCCCCGCCGACGAATTGAAGCGCCCGCGCGTCGATGTGGTGATTTCCGTCACCGGCCTCTACCGCGACACCTTTCCCGGCCCGATGAAGCGGCTGGCGGAGGCGGTCAACAAAGTGGCGGCGCTCGACGAGCGCGACAACTTCGTGCGCCGCAATACGCTGAGCCTGAAGGAGGCGCTCGCCGCCCAGGGCGTAGGCGCGGACGAGGCCGCAACCCTCTCGACCGTGCGGGTGTTCTCCAGCCAGGTGGGGCAATACGGCAACGGCGTTTCCGATACCGCGATAGCTTCCGACACCTGGGAGCGGGACGACAAGATCGCCAACAACTATCTGGAACGCCTCGGCTATTACTTCGGCGCCGACGAGAAGCGCTGGGGCGAAAAACAGGCGGGGCTCGACCTGTATGCCAGGAACCTGACCGGCGCGAATGCCGTGCTGTTCTCGCGCAGCTCGAACCTTTACGGCCTGCTCACCTCGGACGACCCCTTCGGCTATTTCGGTGCGCTGTCGCTGGCGGTGCGCACCTTGTCCGGCAAGTCGCCCGACAGCCTGATCGCCAACCTGCGCGATGCCGATAATCCGGCGATGGAGCCGACGGCACGCTTCATGGCCAAGGAACTCAAGGGCCGCCAGTTTCACCCGCAATGGGTGACGGCGCAGCGCGACCAGGGCTATTCCGGCACGCTCAACGTGCTCGATGCGGTGGAGAATTTCTGGGGCTGGCAGGTGGTCGACCCCAACGCCGTGCGCGACGACCAGTGGCAGGAATTCCACGACGTCTACCTGCGCGACAAGCTGGCGCTCGGCACGCGCGAATGGTTCGAGGACAAGAACCCGCGCGCGCTGGCGCAGATCGCCGAACGCATGCTGGAGTCCAACCGCAAGGGCTACTGGCGCGCCGACGCGCAAACGCTGAAGGAACTGGTCGAGGCGGTCGAGGACGCCATGCGCCGCCACGACTTCCGTCCCATGAACGACCGGGTGCTGCCTTTCGTCGATCAACTGAAAGGCGCCGGCTACGGCCTCGATTTCGTCGCCCCCGCACCCGGCAAGCTCGCCGCGCAACCGCCGCAGGTCGAAGGCCGGCGGCTCGAAAAGCAGGAGACCTCCGGCCGCGCCAACCTGCCGCCGCTTTGGTTCGCGCTGGCCTTCTTGATGGCAGCGACGACGGCGGGTGCGTTGCACCAGTTCGGGCGACTGCCCAGCCCCCGATTTTCAACCCACAGGAGTCATGCAGCATGAGTCAAGTCCTCGAAGCCCTGATGTATCAGATCAGCCAGATCTTCCTGATCCCGACGCTCGTCGTCATCGCCTTGCTGTTCCTGTATGCCTTTTACGCGCTCGGCGCCTTCATCGTGCAGTGGTGGCAGCGGCGGCGAACCCCGCCGTCCCGCGACGGATCGCGCGGCTATGCCCTGGTCGCCTGGGCGAAAAGGAATCCGCAGGCGAGCGCCGACGATCTGGACGTGACCGCGCACAAGCTGCTGGAGGTGCCGCGCATCGCCACGCGGGTGGCGCCGATGCTGGGCCTGGTGGCGACGATGATTCCGATGGGGCCGGCCCTGAAAGGTCTGTCGGACGGCAATTTGGCGCAGGTGTCGGAAAACCTGATGATCGCCTTCGCCGCCGTGATCCTGGCGCTGGTCGCGGCCTCGATCACCTACTGGATCGTCTCGGTGCGCCGTCGCTGGCTGGCCGAGGAACTCGCCTGGCTGATGCCGCGTCTCAAAAGCGCCGGCGGGGAGGCGCAATGAAATTCCTGCACGAACCCGAATCGGACGATCCGATCCTGTCGGTGGTGAACCTCATCGACATCTTTCTCGTCATCATCGCCGCCCTGCTCATCGCCGTGGCGCAAAACCCCTTGCTGGACCCCTTCACCCGGAAGGACGTGACGATCATCACCGACGCCGGCCAGCCCTCGATGGAGATGATCGTCAAGCAGGGCGAGAAGATCGAGAGATACAAGGCCAGCGGCCAGATCGGCCAGGGCGAGGGCGTCAAGGCCGGCATCGCCTATCGCATGAAGGACGGTTCGATGATCTACGTGCCCGAACGCTAGGGCTGTTCCGCAGGCCTTGCGGCGAACGTCGCGGCGGTTGATGCCGGTCAACGAACCCGCCTCCTTCCCCCTGATAGGATGCAGCCCCGTCGTTCGTCCTCCGCCCCGCGGAAAACTCCGCCATGTCCCGTTCCTGCCCACCCGTACGCCATGATTCCGCTTGAGCCCGTCGAGCCGACCTCCGCCCACCGCGGAGACGGCGCCTCCCTGCGCTGGCTGCTGGCGGCGCCGCACCGCCTGTTTTTCTTCTGCGGGATGGTCGGACTGGCCCTCTCCTCCCTGTGGTGGCTCGGCCATCTGGCGGGGCGCAGCTTCGGCATCCCGCTGCCGCTGGCCCTGCCGCCGTCCTGGCTGCATGGCTGGATGATGACCAACGGTTTCCTGCCGTTCTTCATGTTCGGCTTCCTCTTCACCGCCGGGCCGAAATGGCTGCACGTCGAGCCGCCGGCCGCGCACCGCCTGCTCGTTCCCGCCCTGCTCGCCCTGGCCGGCTTTCTTCTCGCCCTGGCCGGCGCGCAGTTTCATGTCATTGCCGTGTCGGCGGGCGTTCTGCTCATGACCGCCGGCTGGCTGGCGCTGCTGGTGCGCTTCGTCGCGCTGCTGCGCGGCAGCCGCCTGCCGGATCGCCTGCACGCGCGGCTCGTCCTGATCTTCTTTGCGTTTGGCACGCTGG
>JAGXSN010000232.1 GCA_018333815.1 Sulfuritalea sp.
GGGTAGTGGCCGAGCCGGTCGGCCAGACCGACGCGCGCAAGCATCGCCTGCGCCGCCGCCTGGGGATGCGGCAGGCCGAGCAGTTCGAGCGGCAGCATCGCATTCTCGAGCGCGGTGAGCGCCGGCAGCAGATGGAAAGACTGGAAGACGAAGCCCAGCTCGCGCCCGCGCAGGGCCGCCCGGCCGTCCTCGTCGAGACCGGCCAGATCCTGGCCCGCCAGCATCACCCGCCCGCGCGTGGGCTGGTCGAGGCCGGCCATCAGCCCCAGCAGCGTCGACTTGCCGGAACCGGACGCGCCGACGATGGCGACCGACTCGCCGGCCGCGACGACAAAACCGATGCCGTCGAGGATGGTCAGCACGGCATCGCCGCTGGGCACGTCCTTGCCCAGGTTTTCGACCCGCAGCACGGTTTCGTCCATGTGAGCTACAACAAGGCGAGACGGACGTCGCCCCCGGTCATGCGGCCGATCGCGGCGGCCCGGTCGAAGCCGTCGGCGCGGAAAACGGCCAGCACCTCGGCCACGCTCTCCGCCGCACAGGCGACCAGCAGGCCGCCGTTGGTCTGCGGGTCGGCGAGCAGCTGCCGCTGCCAGTTCGCAAAAGTCGGCGCTGACGCGACGGCGGCGCCATAACTCTCCCAGTTGCGCGCCGAAGCGCCGGTAACGATGCCGGCGCGCAGATGGCGCACCGCCTCGTCGATCAGCGGCAGGCGGGCAAACTCGACCTGCGCGCCGAGGCGCGAGCCGCGGCAGATTTCCAGCAGGTGGCCGGCGAGCCCGAAGCCGGTGACATCGGTCACCGCGTGCACGCCGGGCATTCGCCCCAGCTGCATGCCGGTAACGTTGAGCCGGGTGGTCCAATGCAGCAGCTGGTCGTAGCCGGCCGGGGTCAGCACCCCCTGCTTCAGCGCCGCGGCAAGAATGCCGATGCCGAGCGGCTTGCCGAGGATCAGCGCGTCGCCCGCGCGCGCGCCGCTGTTGCGCTTTACCCGGTCCGGATGCACCACGCCGATGCCGACCAGACCGTAGATCGGTTCGGGCGCGTCGATCGAGTGACCGCCGGCGACCGGGATGCCGGCCTCGGCGCAGATCGAGGCGCCGCCCGCCAGGATGGCGCGGATCGCGTCCTCGGGCAGCTTGCCGAGCGGCATGCCGACGACGGCCAGGGCGAAGAGCGGCCGCGCGCCCATCGCGTAGAGATCGGAGAGCGCGTTGGCCGCGGCGATGCGGCCGAAATCGCGCGGCGCGTCGACGATCGGCATGAAGAAATCGGTGGTGGCGACCACCGCCTGCTCCGCATTGAGGCGATAGACGGCCGCGTCGTCGCCCGTCTCCACGCCGACGAGGAGATCGGCCGGCAACGTCGCGCCGGGCGATTCGGCGATAATGCGCGCCAGCACGGCGGGCGCGATCTTGCAGCCGCAACCGCCGCCGTGGCTGAAGCGGGTCAGTTTTATCTCTTCCATGGAAATCCGAGTGTCCGAACATCCTCCCGCACGGGAAGCGCGCGGGGTCGCCACGGTAGCACAACTTGCCGGGTTCGACGCGATCATCGATGCCCGCTCGCCGGCCGAGTTCGCCGCCGACCGCGTGCCCGGGGCGATCAACTGTCCCGTGCTGTCGGACGCGGAGCGCGCCCGGGTCGGCACGCTCTACCGGCAGGTTTCGCCCTTCGCGGCGAAAAAGATCGGCGCCGTGCTGGTTGCAAGAAATATCGCCGTGCACATCGAGGCGCATTTTCTCGACCAGCCGAAAACCTGGCGGCCGCTGGTCTATTGCTGGCGCGGCGGCCAGCGCTCCGGCGCCTTCGCCCACATCCTGCGCGAGATCGGCTGGGACGCGCACCGCCTCGAAGGCGGCTACCAGACCTGGCGCCGCCATGTGGTGGACACGCTGGCGACGCTGCCGGCGCAGTTCGGCTACCAGGTGATTTCCGGCCCGACCGGCAGCGCCAAGAGCCGCGTGCTCGAAGCGCTCGGCCGCCAGGGCGCGCAGGTGCTGCACCTGGAGGAGCTCGCCGCCCACAAGGGCTCGGTGCTCGGCAACCTGCCCGACGCGCCTCAACCGTCACAGCGGCTATTCGAGACGAACCTGCTCCGGGCGCTCGAACAATGCGACGCGTCACGGCCCATTTATGTCGAAGCGGAAAGCCGCAAGATCGGCGCGCTGCAGGTGCCGGACGCCCTGATCTTCGCGATGCGCGCCGCGCCCTGCCTGCGCATCGCGGCGTGCCGTCCCGCCCGAGCCGACTTTCTGCTGCGCGACTATGCCTATTTCCTCGAACGGCCGCAATGGCTGATCGGGCAGCTCGGCCATCTGCGCGGCCTGCAGAGCGACGCAACCGTTGCGCGCTGGACCGCGCTGATCGAGGCGGGCGACTTCCGCACGCTGGTCGATGAGCTGCTGGAGAAGCACTACGACCCGCTCTACGCGCGCTCGCAGGAGAAGAATTTCCGCGACTATGCCGATGCCGCGGTGTTTGCCACGGACGACCTCGGGCCGAACAGCATCGAAGCGCTGGCAGAGCGCATTAGGGCAACAGCGTAGGCCGGCCGCGCCGCACGCAGATGCGCTGGATGACTTGCCGGCCCGCATCTTTTTCCATGGTTTCGCCCTGCTCGAAGGCGATCACCGTGAAGCGCCTGCCGACCAGCCCGAGCAGTTCGCCCGCCCGCAACAGGTGGGCGGGATTTTGCGGCTTGCCGAAAACCTGCTGGCCCTCCATGAAGGTTTCATAGATGAGCACCCCGCCCTCGGCCAGGCAGCCGAAGATGCGCGGGAACAACGGACGCCACAGGTAGCGGCTGACGACGATGCCGTCGAATACGCTGGCATGGCAGGGCCACGGTCCGTCCTCGAGATCGGCGCAGCGCGTCGTCACGTTGGCCACGCCGGCCAGCTGCGCCAGCGCGTCGGCGTCGCGGTCCACCGCCTCGACGCGGTAGCCCATGCCCGCCAGCAGCCGCGCATGCCGCCCGGCGCCGCAGGCCAGGTCGAGCACCGTTCCGCCCGCCGGAATCAGCGGCGCGAAGCGGACGATCCAGGGCGAGGGGTCGGCGGGACAGTAGGATTCAGCGGGCATGCCGGGCCAAAATATCCTGCATCTGCGCCGGCTGGAATGCCACATCCCAAGACCAGACGCCGAATCCGCCCTTGGCATTGACCGCCTCGATCCAAGCCGCCGGCGCGGCACGCTTGGCGCGGTTTTGTTCGCTATCTTCGCCCGCCGCATGCTGCTCCCATGCACTGTCCGCCAGCATGTGGCTGACCTGCGATTTTTGCGTGGGAAGGCAGGTCTTGGTCGTGTACCAGGTCCGCATCGCCCGCGTCGAACCGATCGGCTGCTCTTCGTCGAAAATCTTTGGCATGTTTATCCCCAGGCGCGGGTCAGCAGTTCGTCAAGAGCGGCGACGATGCGGTCGCCTTCCCCCGCCAGCGAAACGACGAATTCGCCGAGTTGCTCGTTGGCGACCGATGCGATATCCAGGGGATGCAGGACGACAGCCACGTTTTCGATCTCGAATATCGGGTTCAGGTGCGGGTTATTGACCGTTCCAAGTACCGCAAGCCGTACCAAGGGTACGGCCACGCGGCGTCGGTAGGCGTCAAACAGGGCGGATTGCACCAGCACCACATAGGGAATCGCCTCCCGCTGCCTGCCAGCATTGCGATGGACATCGAACTGAGCCATGGCGATGCCTTATAGCGTCGAATGTTCGTCGGCAAACGAGCCGTGTCGGGCATTGAATTCGTTCCAGGCAGCCAAGCTTGCCGCCACGGCGCCGACTTTGTCATTGCTTCGCTTGAGGTCGGCCAACTCGCGCATATCGTGTTCCGAGACGACATACGCCACAGTGCGACCGCGGCGGGTCACCTCGATGGGCTCACGCTGCGCCCGATCGATCAGTTCGCCAAACCGGCTTTGCGCTTCGACGGATGTGACGGTAATCATGACAAACTCCCTGTTCTATCCAATGTATCCATAATAGTCATTTCACGGATATTTTCAAGAGAGCCTGGCGAGTTGTTCGGGCGTCGACTGAGTAAAGCGCGGCGGGACGACGCCGCTTAACGCGGCGAAAAAACAGCAGTTGATTGGATGTCTTGAGTTTTTTGTCCTTGACACCCATAATCTGGTCATCCATCTAGTTAGCAGGAGTGACGTTATGCATACATGGCCAGTTCAAGACGCAAAAGCACGTTTCAGTGAATTACTCAACGCCTGCGTTAACGAGGGGCCGCAGGTAGTGACCAGGCGCGGGTCGGAAACCGCCGTGCTCGTGCCGATCGCGGAATGGAGACGTTTGAGCAACGCCGCACGTCTTTCGCTCAAGGCCTTGTTGTTAGCCGATGCGCCCCGTGCCGATCTTGTGTTGCCACGGCGCGGGCATGCAAAACGGCGGCCGGCTGTTGTGCTGTAGCCCATGTATCTCCTCGACACCAACGTCGTTTCGGAGCTACGCAAGCCACGCCCTCACGGAGCAGTCGTGGCATGGATCGAAGCCACTGCCAATGCGGATCTTCACCTTTCCGCCGTTACGCTCGGCGAAATCCAGGCAGGCATTGAAATTACGCGCGGGCAGGATGCGGTCAAGGCAGCGGAACTGGAGGCATGGGCCGAGCAGGTCGCGGCCAGCTACAACGTCTTGCCCATGGATGCGGCGACCTTCAGGCTATGGGCAAAATTGATGCACCGACAGTCGGGTACCGTTTATGAAGATGCAATGATTGCGGCCTGCGCGCTCATGCATAAGCTTACGGTTGTCACCCGAAACAGCGGAGACTTTGCGCACTTTCAAGTGCCGTTGTTCAATCCATTCAAAAAATGAGATCGATCAGTCAGGGTGTCGAATAAGTAGCGAAAGTCGGCGCAGACCGGCCGCGCGCCGGCTGCGGATCGCCAGCACGAACACCGTATCGACATAGAGCGATCCGGCCGATACCTTGTCGAAAAATTTTACAAATCCGCATCCATTCATGGGTGAACGAATTCTCAAGGGCCGTATTACTGATTGTATTTAATGAGATATTTATAGTAACAACATCATGGGAATGGTATTTGCTTTGCGTTGATGAGGATGAAATTTCTTGACGAGTGGAGGATATATGAGCAGTACAACGACTGTGTCTGCTGTCTCACTGGCGTGCGCATTGGCTGCGTCCGCCGCGCTGGCCGCGCCGATCAACGTCGCGCATCTGTATGGCAGCGCAACGGCGAATCAGACTTATGACACCGCGTATGCGGCGAATGCCATCGACAATAACAACGCAACGCGTTGGGTTGCGCCGGATCACGGCACGCCCTGGCATCCAAACTGGCTCGTCGTCGATCTGGGCGCGCCGTTCCCGGTTGAGGCCATCGATCTCTTTTGGGGGCAGCCGGGTGGGTATCCCGGATTTACCACGGTCTACAGTCTTTTCCATGGGATGGACGGCGCCAACTGGTCACTGATCGGCTCCGGCACCTTCGTCGAAGGAGGAGATCTTAATCAGATCAGCGCTCAATACCCGTTTTCTCCCGACCAGAGCATGCGTTACGTGAAATACGAGGTAAACGGCGGGAGTCACTGGTCCAGCATCGCGGAAATCAGGGTTTGGTCTGAAAGTCAGGGGACCGTGCCAGAACCCGCTTCGCTCGCACTGCTGAGTGCAGGATTGCTGGGCATGGTTGCTTTACGACGCAGGGCGGTTCGGTTTTAACTCCGCCCCCGGCCACCAGTATCCTCAAGGCCCCGTCTGGTTTTCCGCCGGTCGGGGCCTTGTCTTTTACGGCCCCCCCCAAGTCTTTACCTTTACCAGCACCGAGTTTTCAGGCAGGCTCTTAGACCCGTTCCGCCAACCCGTTCCGCCGAGGATCGAACGGTTATCTTGCCTCGAAGCTCGCTTCTTCGACGATGACCTTGTAGATATAGCCCGAACCGAAGTCCTTGTCGGTGCGCACGATGCCTTTCGCCGTCACGACATCGCCGACTTTCACCGCATTCGGGCTGGTGATCAGCACGTCGTTGGTCTTGGCCGCGGCCGATCCCGATCCGTCGCGCAGATGAATCCAGTTTTTGCCCATGATGCCGGCGTTGTACTTGACGACCTTGCCGCGCACCAGCACGGTCTTGTCTTTCAGGCTGGCGGCCTGGGTGATGATTTCCGCCACGGTTTTTGCGTTCGGCCCGCCGGCCTTGGCGACCTTGGCATCCGGCGCAACCGGTGCAATCGGCGCAACCGGCGCATCGGCCGGCCTGGCCATGCCGGCATGCGGATTCGCGCCGGCCAGGTTGCCGAAGACGATGGTCTGGAAAGTCCTCTTCATCGCCCGACTTTCGAAGTTGTTAAGGACCATCGCGTTTTCGATCGTGACGGCGGCCCCCTTCGTGACGGGCGCCCGGTTGATCGCCGCCCAGGTTTCCCCGTCCCGTGTCTTGAGGCGCAGGTAAGTGTAGCTTTCGACTTGCTGCACCTCCAGCACTTCTCCCCTGAAGACCGTCGGCGCCTGGGTGGTGGAACGATCGGCCGCCCAGGCAAACGGAGCGATGAGGACAATCAGAATCGACAACAGGTTTTTCATGGTGCATGCGCTCCCTGGGTTTGATTTGCGTTTTGAATTGCGTCGCCGCCGGGTATGAAAAACCGCTCGCGCAGACCTTCCAGTCCAAGCTGGCTCAACAATGCCTGCAAGCGTTCCGCGGGCACGCGGCCGGGGCGGTTTTCCTGCCGGGCGACGATCAGTTCGTTCTTCATCGAGTGCTCCCAGCCGACCAGCTCGGTGACGCTCACCTCGTAGCCGTGGGCCTGCAATTGCAGACAGCGCAGCACGTTGGTGACGTGGCTGCCGAATTCGCGCGTATGGAGCGGATGACGCCACAGCTCGGCGAGGGGATCGGCCAGCGCCTTCTGTTTGTTGCGGCGCAGGAGGGCGGCGACTTCGGCCTGGCAGCAGGGGGCCAGGACGATGAGAGGCGCCTTGCACTGCAACGCGAAGCGGATCGCGTCGTCGGTAGCGGTGTCGCAGGCATGCAGCGCCGTAACGATATCGATGCGCGCGGGCAACTCGCCGGCCTCATGTGCACTTGCAGCATCGAGGCGATGGAAGCGCATCCCGCCGAACCCCAGGCGCGCCGCCAGGGCGACCGATCTTTCCACCAGTTCGGCGCGGGTTTCGATGCCATGCACCGCGATGGCGCCCGCGCCGTTCCGGGCGAACCGGTCGTAAAGGAGGAAGCCGAGATAGGACTTCCCCGCGCCGATGTCCGCCAGACGCACTTCCGCCTGCTTGCTCTTGATTTCATTTATTAATGGGCCGATAAATCCGATCAGGTGATTGACCTGCTTCAGCTTGCGCCGGCTGTCCTGGTTCAGCCGGCCGTCACGGGTCAGGATGTGGAGTTCTTTCAACAGAGCCACCGACGACTCGGTGGGGATCGCGTGTTTTTCTTGCATCTTGCCTGCCGCTTGGTGGTAATCTGCTGCGTTGCAGCATACCCTGCATCCTATGGGGCCTGACCACAAGTCTATCTCCTATGAACTACGAACAGCACTACCTCACCTCGCTTTTCGAGCCGAAGTCGATCGCGGTCGTCGGCGCCTCGGAAACTCCCGGCGCGATCGGCGCCACCCTGGTGCGCAACCTCATCGACGCCGCCTATCCGGGCAAGCTGTTCTTCGTCAATCCCGGCCTGGACCGGGTCTTCGGCCAGAAAGCCTATGACTCGGTCGAAAGCATTCCGCAGCGTCTCGATCTCGCCGTGATCTGCACGGACGCCGACGCCGCCCCGGCCATCGTCGAGGCCTGCGGCCGCGCCGGCACGCGCAATGTCATCGTGATCTCCGGCGGGTTCGCCGAAATGGGCCCGCGCGGCGCCGGCCTGCTGCGCGCCACGCTCGATGCCGCGCGCCGTCACAACGTGCGTCTGCTTGGCCCGAACTGCATCGGCGTGATGCGCCCGGGCAGCTGCGTCAACGCCACGTTCGCCAACGGCAGCGCCAATCCGGGCACCATCGGCCTGATTTCCCAGTCGGGCGCGCTGTGCACCGCCATCCTCGACTGGGCGCTGCCCAACAACGTCGGCTTTTCCAACGTCGTATCCCTCGGCGCCGAGAGCGACATCGATTTCGGCGAGGCGCTCGACTTCATGGTCGCCGATCCGCGCACCGAGAGCATCTTCCTCTATATCGAGGGCATCAAGAACGCGCGCCGCTTCATGAGCGCCTTGCGCGCCGCCGCGCGCTGCAAGCCGGTGCTGCTGATCAAGGTGGGCAAGCACCCGGCCGGCAAGCAGGCCGCGTTCTCGCATACCGGGGCGCTGGTCGGCGCCGACGACGTCTTCGACGCCGCGCTGCGCCGCGCCGGCGTGGTGCGCCTCGGCAAGGTCGGCCAGATGTATGCCGCCGCCCAGGCGCTGTTCTCCCATTTCCGGCCGCGCGGCAACCGCCTGATGATCGTCACCAACGGCGGCGGCCCGGGCGTGATGGCCGCCGACCACGCCGCCGACATCGGCATCCCGCTCGCCGCGATGAGCGACGCAACGCGCCAGCGACTCGACGAGACGTTGCCGCCGACCTGGTCGAAGGGCAATCCGATCGACCTCGTCGGCGACGCCACGCCCGAGCGCTATGCCGGCGCGATCTCCGTCTGCCTCGCAGACGACGGCGTCGATGGCGTGATGGCCATCCTGACGCCGCAGGCGATGACCGATCCGACCCAGACGGCGCGCACGGTGATCGAGGTGGCGCAGCAGACCGACAAACCGATCGTCACCTGCTGGATGGGCGAGGAACAGGTGCGCGAGGGCCGCCTGCTGTTCAAGGGCGCGGGCATCCCCTCCTTCCACACGCCCGAACCGGCGGTCGAGCTGTTCTCGCACATCTCCAACTACTATCGCAACCAGCAGCTGCTGATGCAGACCCCGGCATCGATCTCCAATCATGTCGCGCCGCGTCTCGAGTCGGCCCGGCTGGTGATCGAGACTGCGCTCGCCGAGGGTCGCAAGGCGCTCAACGAAATGGAATCCAAGGCGCTCCTGGCGGCCTTCCGCATCCCGATCGCCCAGACCGTGGTGGCGCGCTCGCCCTCCGAGGCGATGGTGCTCGCCGAGGAGATGGGCCTGCCGGTGGTGATGAAGATCGACTCGCCGCACATCACGCACAAGAGCGATTCCGGCGGCGTGCGCCTCAATCTCAACTCGCTGGCCGCCGTGCGCGACGCCTACAACGAGATCCTCGACGAGGTGAAGAAAAACCGGCCGGATGCGATCATCCACGGCATCGCCATCGAACCGATGATCCAGAAGGCGAACGGCCGCGAGCTGGTCGTCGGCATGACGCGCGACCAGGTTTTCGGCCCGACCATCCTGTTCGGCCCGGGCGGCGCAGGCAGCGACACCGACAGCGGGGAGCGCGCGGTCGCCCTGCCGCCGCTCAACCGCTTTCTGGTTGCCGACATGCTCGCCTCGACCCGCGTCTCCGCGCGGCTGGGCGAGTTCCGCAACATGCCGCCGGTCAGCATGGAGGCGCTCGAAGCCGTGCTGCTGCGCGTCTCGGAAATGGTGTGCGAGCTGCCGTGGATCCGCACGCTGGACATCAACCCGCTGATCGTGGATGAGCACGGCGCGGTTGCGGTCGATGCGCGCATCGCCATCGACAACATCCCGCTCACCGCCGGGCGTTACGATCACATGGCGATCCACCCCTACCCCTCCCATCTGACCACGCAATACCAGGCGCCGGACGGCAGGACCGTGACGATCCGGCCGATCCGGCCGGAAGACGCCGATCTCGAGCAGGAGTTCGTGCGCAAACTGTCTGCCGAGACGAAGTATTATCGGTTCATGAACACGCTCAAGGAACTGTCGCCGGCCCAGCTGGTGCGCCTGACCCAGATCGACTACGACCGCGAGATGGCTTTCGTCGCGCTCACCGAGATCGACGGCGAGGAAGTCGAGATCGGCGTGGCGCGCTACGCGACCAATCCGGACGGCGAATCCTGCGAGTTCGCCATCGTCGTCGCCGACGACTGGCAGGGCAAGGGGCTGGCGCGCCGGCTGATGGGCGTGGTCATCGAAACGGCGCGCTCGCGCGGCCTGAAGTACATGAACGGCGACTTCCTCGCCGAAAACCGCCGCATGATCCAGTTCGTCACCAGCCTCGGCTTCGCGCTCACCCCGCATCCCGAGGATTCCGGCCTCAAGCGCGGCGTGCTGGCGCTCAACTAGGCGCCCTTGAACGCCGTCGCGCAGAAGTCGGCGCTGGCGAGACGGCGCCTGGGCTGGTTGTGCCTGCTGCTGGGCCTCGCGGCTGCGGTCCAGTCCGCCGCCCTGCGGGCCAACCCGCTCGTCGAACGCCTGGAAGCCGCCCTGCCGCATCTCCGTCAGCTTGGCGACGACGCCGCGACGCAGGCGGCGTGGAGCGAAGCGCTGCCCCCGTTCGGACGCAAGCTCGCAGCCGGCAAGACCTGGGCCGGTCTGCCGCTGCTGATCCGCCGCTTGGTCATCCTCGGCGACCTGCCGGCCGACACCGCCGTACCGGGCCGCTACGAGGGCGCAGTCGTGGCCGGTGTCGTCGCCTTCCAGCGCCGCCACGGTCTCGATCCCGACGGCGTGATCGGCCGTGAAACGCTGGCGCAGCTGGAAGTCTCCCCGGCGCGGCGGGTGCGCCAGGTCGAACTGAATCTCGCACGGCTCGCCCGGCTGCCGGCCGCGCCGCGCTGGCTGCTCGTCAATGTGCCGGAGTTCGCGCTGCGCGCCTATGCGGGGGACGAGGAAATTCTGCACATGCGCGTCATCGTCGGCAGCGCGCGCCAGCGAACCCCCACGCCACGATTCGTCGCGCCGATGCTCTTCATCGAATTCAGCCCCTACTGGAACGTCCCGCTCTCCATCGCGCGCAGGGAGACCATTCCCAGACTGCGCAGGGCGCCCGACCATTTCGCAGCGCAGGGCTTCGAATTCTTCGACCGGCAGACGGGGGCGATCGCCACCTTCGCCGAAGATCACCTGCAGGCCGTGCTGGAGGGCCGGCTGCGCCTGCGCCAGCGGCCGGGACCGCACAACGCGATGGGCGGCATCAAGTTCGTGCTGCCCAACGAGGACGACATCTTCCTGCACCACACGCCCGCAGTCCGCTTGTTCGACCGCACCCGGCGCGATTTCAGCCACGGCTGCATCCGCGTCGAGGAACCGCTCGCCCTGGCGCAGTTCGTCCTCGCCGGCCAGCCGGAATGGGACGAGGAACGCATCCGCGCCGCGATGTCGAGCGGCCGCTCGACCACCCTGCGCCTGGAACAGCCGCTGCCGGTGGCAATCGCCTACCTCACCGCGCTGGCCGGGGCGGATGGCCGGGTCCGCTTCTTCCCCGACATCTACGATCTCGACCGGCTAGAATAGCGCGATGGAGCAGATCACCCGTCGCAGCTTCCTGCGCAGCGCCGCGCGCCTGGCCGTCGGCGGCGTGGCGCTGTCCTTCGCTGCCCATGTCGGGGCGCATGCCGCGGCGTCTCCCGCCTCGCGCCGCCTGGCCTTCAGCCATACCCATACCGGCGAGCGGATTTCCCTGGTCTATGCCGTCGGCGACCATTACGTCCCGGCAGCGCTGGCCGCGCTGAACCGCTTCCTGCGCGACCATTATTCGGGCGCGGTCGGCCTCATCGACCCGCTGCTCTTCGACCAGCTCCATCACCTTCAACGGGAGCTCGGTCGCGCCGATCCCTTCCATGTCATCTCGGGCTACCGCTGCGCCGCAACCAATCACAGACTGCGCACCGCGCGCGGCGGCGGCGTGGCCAGGCGCAGCCTGCACATGGACGGCAAGGCAATCGACGTGCGCCTGCCCGGCGTGTCGCTCGCCGAACTGCGCGACGCCGCGGTGCAGCTCAAGCTGGGCGGCGTCGGCCACTATCCGGGCGGCCAGTTCGTGCACCTCGACACCGGCCGCGTGCGGCACTGGTAACCCGCATCCGACGCGACAATTAATGCGCGCCCCGGTCCGGAATCGACGATGAACACAAGCTTGCCGCAGGCATCGGGCGACCCGCCGGATGACCGCCTGCGCAGTCCGATCTGGCATTTCACCCATCCTCTGGCCCTCGCGCTGACGGCTGTCCTGTGGACGCTGCTGGTGCTCTTTTCGCTGTGGACCCAACGCGAACAGCTCAACCGCACCGCCCAGGAGCTGGCGCGCATCGATGCCATCGCCAACCTCCGGAAGGACATGGCGATCCGCAAATGGGCCACCGATGTCGGCGGCGTCTTCATCCGGGAAAACCTGGCTCCGGACATAGACATGTTAAGCGAGAACGAACGCCTGTTCGGGGTGCGCTCGACCGGAGACGTCTTCAAGCTGGTGTCGCTCACCTCAATGCACATCCTGCTGGGCATCCAGAAGGTCGGCAATGCCGAATACGGCAGCAAGGAGCGCCTCACCTCGCTCCAGGCGCTCAATCGCGACAACGCGCCGGACGAATGGGAACACGATGCCCTGAAGAAGCTCGAGGCCGGCTCCCAAATCGTCGCGGAGGCGATGCCGAAAACCAAGGGCCACGGCCTCATGCGCGTCATGATCCCGATGCGCATGGACGAGGAATGCCTGCAGTGCCACCGCAACACCCTCATCCCGGTCGGCGGCCTGCGCGGAGCCGCCGCCGTTTCCGTCGACCTGAATACCTACTGGTCGGCCCAGGAACCCGCCTGGCGCACCATCCGGTACTGGCACGTCGGCATCTGGAGCGGCGGCCTCATCTTCATCTTCACCTACTGGTATTTCCTGCGCCGCCGCGCGCGCGAATTGACGGCGCACGCCGCAGAGCAGCAGGAACATGCCGCTGCCCTGCACCGCCACAAACTCCGCCTGGAGGAATCCGAGGCGCGCCTGCGCGAGCTCGCCGCCTTTCTCGAGACGGTGCGCGAGGGAGAACGCACACGCATCGCGCGCGAACTGCACGACGAACTTGGCCAGGCGCTGACGGCCCTGCGCCTCGATCTCGGCTGGCTGCGCGGAAAGTCCGGCGGCACGCCGCTGGCCGAACGCGTCGGCGCCGCCCTTGGCGTCGTCGAACAGAGCATCGTATCCCTGCGCAGGATTTCCGAAGACCTGCGGCCGGCGATGCTCGACAGCCTCGGCCTGGTCGCCGCCATCGAGCACCATGCCGCGCGGTTCTCCCAGCGCAGCGGCATCGTTTGCGAGGTGGCGACGAACCGCGAGGAATTCGAATTGCCCGACGATCTGGCCACGGCCATCTTCCGGATCGTCCAGGAAGCGCTAACCAATATCGCCCGCCACGCCGATGCCCGCACGGCGATGATCACGGTAGATGAAATCGCGACTGGCATTCGCGTCGAGATTGCCGACGACGGCAAGGGTTTCGATGTCGCGTCGCGCACGACGCGCTTCGGTCTGCTGGGCATGCGCGAGCGTATCGCCATGCTGGGCGGCCAGCTGGAGATTGAAAGCGCTGCCACGACCGGCACGCACATCCGCGTCTGGCTGCCCCAGCGCCAGGAGCCGCAGCCTTGATCAAGGTTCTCATTGCCGACGACCACACCATTCTGCGCGCCGGCCTCAAGCACATGCTGTCGGAGTACCCGGACATACGCGTCGGCGGCGAGGCGGGCAACGGCCTCGAAGTGATCGCCATGGTGCAGGCCGAACCCTGGGATGTCCTGATGCTCGACATGACCATGCCCGGCAAGAGCGGGATCGAACTGATCAAACAGATCAGGTCGCTCGCCCCCAAACTGCCGATCCTCGTGCTCAGCATGCACAAGGAAGACGTCTTCGCCGTGCGCGCCCTGAAGTCCGGCGCTTCCGGCTACCTGTGCAAGGACAATGCCGAGGATCAGCTCGTCGCCGCGCTGCGCAAGATCGCTGCCGGCGGGATGTACATCACGGCGGCGGCCGCCGAGAAGCTGGCGCTCGACGCGCGGCACGGCGACCGGGCGGATGTCCCGCCGCACACGCGACTTTCCGACAGGGAATACCAGGTCTTCCAGGCGCTGGCCGGCGGTGCGAGCGTGAGCGACATCGCCCATAAGCTCAACTTGAGCGTGAAGACCGTCAGTACCCACAAGACCCATGTGATGGAAAAACTGGGCTGCGGCAGTCTCGCCGACCTGGTGCGTTACGCCATCGAGCACGATCTGCTCGCGGGCGGCACGAACTAGGAATATTCCTAGCCCCAAATCAGCCTGCGCCGATTCATTTGCGCCGCCATCCTGACTAGGATGCGGGGGAGCGGCGTTTTGCCGCGCGCGGCAAAACGCCGCAGGCCGCGTCCGCACCGCGGGGCGGCGATCCTTCACTTTTTACGGGAGGCAAACATGAAACAATTAAGACAGCGCTGGATGCCGCTCCTGCTGATTGCCGGATTGGGGCTGGGGGCGGCAAGCGCCACCGCCGCGCCCGAATCGCTGCAGGACGTGATGAAGCGGCGCGGGCTGAACCCGCAAGACCTGCTGGCGGCAGCCAAGACCTATGTGCCTACCGGCAAGCGCGACGAATTTGTGGTGTTCAGCTCGGGCGGCCAGTCTGGACAAGTCATCGTCTATGGCATTCCCTCGATGCGCATCCTGAAGTATATCGGCGTGTTTACGCCCGAGCCCTGGCAGGGCTATGGCTTCGACGAGAACTCGCGCAGCGTCTTGCGCCAGGGCCGTATCGACGGCAGGGACATTACCTGGGGCGACACCCACCACCCGGCGATTTCCGAGACCAATGGCGAATACGACGGCCAGTTCCTCTTCATCAACGACAAGGCCAATCCCCGCATCGCGGTGATCGACCTGCGCGACTTCGAGACCAAGCAGATCGTCGTCAACCCGGTCTTCAAGTCCACCCACGGCGGCGCCTTCGTCACGCCCAATACCGAATACATCATCGACGCCGCCCAGTATCCGGCCCCGCTCGAGAACCGCAAGTTCCATCCGCTCGAGGAGATGAACGAGAAGTATCGCGGCGGCGTGACCTACTGGAAGTTCGACCGCAAGGCGGGCCGCATCGACCCGAAGCAGTCGTTCTCGATCGAGATGCCCCCCTACTGGCAAGACCTCTCCGACTTCGGCAAGGGCCCGTCCGACGGCTGGTCGTTCACCAACTCCTTCTGCTCCGAACGCTACGTCGGCGGCATCGAGAAGGGCCGCCCCCCGTACGAGGCAGGCTGCTCCGCCAAGGACACCGACTACCTGCACGTCGTCAACTGGAAAAAGGCCGAGCAGGTTTTCAAGGCCGGCAAGACCAGGAAGATCAACGGCCACGACGTGATCGCGATGGACACCGCCGTCAAGGAAGGGATCCTGTTCCTGATCCCCGAGCCGAAGTCGCCGCACGGCGTCGACGTCACCCCGGACGGCAAGTTCATCATCGTCGCCGGCAAGCTCGACACGCACGCCTCCGTCTATAGCTTCGAAAAGATCCAGGCCGCCATCCGGGCCGGCAGGTTCGAGTCGAAGGATCCCTACGGCGTCCCGGTGATCGGCATGAAGGATGCCCTGCACACGCAGGTGCAACTCGGTCTCGGCCCCCTGCACACCCAGTACGACGCCAAACCCTGCGTCGCCTACACTTCGCTCTACGTCGACAGTCAGGTCGCCAAGTGGGACTACTGCGCCGGCAAGGTGCTCGACAAGATCTCCGTCCATTACAACATCGGCCACCTGATGACCATGGAAGGCGACTCGACCAAGCCCCAGGGCCGCTATCTGGTCGCGCTCAACAAGCTGGCGATCGACCGCTTCGTGCCGGTGGGCCCGCTGCATCCGCAGAACCACCAGCTGATCGACATCAGCAACGACAAGATGCAGCTCCTCTACGACATGCCGCTGCCGCTGGGCGAGCCGCACTACGCCGTGGCGATCGCCGCCAACAAGCTCAAGCCGGGCGTACGCTACAAGGTCGGCACCGACAGCCGCACCGACAGGCCCCATCCGGGGGCCGTCCGCGCGGGCGAGCAACGCATCGAGAAAAAGGGTAATCAGGTCACGGTCTATGGCACCCTGATCCGCTCGCACATCACTCCCGAGACCATCGAGGTCGATGTCGGCGACGAGGTCACCATTCACCTGACCAACCTCGAGCGCGCCCAGGACGAGACCCATGGCTTCACCGTATCGACCTACAACGTGCATGCCTCGGTCGAGCCGGGCAAGACCGTGACGGTCAAGTTCAAGGCCGACAAGGAGGGCGTCTATCCCTACTACTGCACGGAGTTCTGCTCCGCCCTGCACCTCGAGATGATGGGTTACCTGCTCGTCAAGCCGAAGGGCTGGAAGCCGACCAAGGTCGGCCTGGCCAAGGCCCACTACACCGAGGCCGACTACAGGGCCACGCTGAAGAAGGTCGCCGACACCCAGGCGGTGATCGATTCCGTGGTCGGCTACATCACCTCGGTGAACTACAAGGACTTCCCCGATGTCGTCGCCATGGTCGAGGACGCCACCGACCAGCTCGGCCGCATTCCGGATGCCAAGGCGCGCCACGAGGCCGCCGCCGCCAAGAAGGATTGGGAGCAGGCGAACCTCTGGGCCGAACAGGTCTGGCAGTTCCAGGTCAAGGCCGCCGATCTCGGCCTGCGCGCCAAGACCTATCTCGAACAGAGCGGCGCAAGGAAGACCCGGTAAGACGACGTAATCAGTCAACTAATTTGATCTATTTCAAGGAAAGCCCCGGACGGGTTGTCTAGCATCAGGCCCGTCCGGGAAGCGAACCGAAAAAAAGGAGTTCACCGATGAAGAAAACCACGCTGCTCGCCGCCGCGATGACTTGCGCCGTCGGCGCGCAGGCCGCCGACGGCGCCAAGCTCTACATGGAAAAGACCTGCGTCGCCTGCCACGGCAAGGACGCCAAGACCCCGCTCTTGCCGACCTACCCGAAAATCGCCGGGCAGAACGCCGCCTACGCCGAGCAGCAGATGAAGGACATCAAGAGCGGCGCCCGCGCCAACGCCCAGTCGGCCGCAATGAAAGGCGTGATGCACCTCGTCAGCGACCAGGAAATCAAGATTCTGGCCGGCTGGCTCTCGAAGCAGAAGCCCTGAACTCGGCTCCCTCAACGCACCCGCAAAGGACGCAGCAATGAAGACACTGATCGCCCTGGCTATCGCCGCCGCCCTCGTTCCCGGCGCCGCCCTGGCCGACCCGCGCAAGGCGCCGAAGGCGGCCGGCATCGAGTCCCGGGACTACCAATGGGCCAGGATGGAAGGCGAACTGAAGGAGGCGCTCGCCAAGAAGGGCGACGTCAAGCGCGGCAAGGACACCTACGAGGTCTGCGGCGCTTGCCACCTGCCCAACGGCGCCGGCCGCCCGGACGGCACCTTCCCGCAGCTGGCCGGCCAGCACACCACGGTGCTGATCAAGCAGATGGCCGACATCCGCATGGGCCTGCGCGACAACCCGACCATGTACCCCTTCGCCAAGGAAATGACGGACCCGCAGGACCTCGCCGACACTTCGGCCTACATCGAGAGCCTGTGCATCCCGACCGACCACGGCAAGTATGAGGGCAAGGATGCCGCTGTGCAGATCGCCAGGGGCAAGGAGCTTTACGAGAAGCAATGCCTCGAGTGCCACGGCAAGAACGGCGAAGGCGACAAGGCGAAGTTCTATCCCGTCATCGCCGGCCAGCACTACAAATACCTGCTGCGCCAGATGAACGAGATCCGCGACGGCCACCGCCGCAACGCCAACCCCGACATGGTCAAGGTGATCAAGCCCTACACCAACGACCAGCTGGTGGCGATCTCCGCCTACCAGGCCAGCCTCTCGATGCCCGGCTCGATGTGCAAGCCCAAGGCCGGGGCGAAGAAGAAGTAAGGAATATGGCAATTCCTCCGCTGCGAGAAGACCATGCCAGCCCATGACAGGATCGTCGGCGGCCTGACCCTGATAGCCTTGGCGGCCATGGTCATTGCCTATTTCGCCCCGATCTGGTGGGTCTCGCTGACCGCCCCGAACTATCCGCCGGACGCCTTCCCCGACGGCATCCGGATTCACTTTCATTTCGACGGCGTTTACAACGGCTGCCGGGCGGCGCGCCAGGGCAGTCGCCAGGCGCAGGAGATCATCGAGAAGGATCTCGACCACACGGTCGAGCGCTGGAACCCCGTTCTGGACCCGCAAAAGAAGGCGCTGGACATGAAGGCCGAGGGGCTGGACTGCGTCCATGAGATGAACACCATCAACCACTACGTCGGCATGTTTCCCATCGCCACCGGGGCGCCGGTGGAAAAGCCGCTGGCGAAATTCTTTTTCGGCTTTTTCGCGGTCATGCTGGTCGGCTTCGCGATCCGCGCGAAGAAACTTCGCCTGGCCGTGCTGTCCGCGGGCTTCGCCGCCGTTGCCGCCTGGATGCTCGTCGATCAGTATGCGCTGGGCAACCTGGCCGGTCATGTCGAGGAATACATGCGCGAGACCGGCACCTTCTTCAAGGAACCCGAGCGCATCCGGGCCTGGGGCGACAATGTCGCGCTGGTCACGCACATGGTTATCGGCCTCCTGATCGCCGCCATGATCGTCGTCGTCGTCGGCGTCGCCAAAATACGCGGCTTCGAACTCCTGCTGGCGCTGGCGCCGGCCCTGCTGCCGGTCTATTTCGTCATCACCTATGCCGGCTGGCTGTGGTTCTTCGGTCATAACCTGCACCCCTGGGGTGCATTCACCGTCAAGCCGTTCATGCCCACCGTGTTCGGCGAGGGAAAAGTCGCACAGTTCTCGACCTTCTCCTACCCGCACTGGGGATATGGACTGCTGGTGGTCGTGTTCCTCTGTCTGATGCTGGCGCTGCTGTTGCGCCGCAAACAGCTGCGCCAATCCAACGGGGGCTGACGTGGCGGGTGGCTGGCGCAAGTGGGTTCCCGGCCTTCTCCTGGGCGCGTCGTCGCTGCTGGTGACGGCCCAGACCCAGGACGAGATCGGCTGGCGCGGCGACCATGAAGCGCCGAGCGCCGTCGCGCCGGGCGCGCCGGCCGATCTGTCCACCGCGCCGCGTGTCGGAGTCGACCGGCCCAAACCCACCTTTCCCCTGTTCGAGCGAAACCGGCGCATCTGGAGCCTGAAGCCCTTCCAGGAGCTGGTCGATGCAGCGCCGGAAGGCTCGGTGCTGATCCCCCCGCCCGGGCTCTATGCCGGGCCCGTGGTGGTGAAAAAACGTCTCGCCATCGATGGGCGGGGGCAGGTCAGCATCGACGCCGGCGACAAGGGCACGGTATTTTCCCTCGAGGCCGACGACGCCGTCGTGCGCGGCTTGCACCTGACCGGGTCGGGCTCTTCGCACGACACCGACGACTCGTGCCTCGACGTGCGCGCTCACCGCGCGTTGATCGAGGACAATCGGATCGACAACTGCCTGTTCGGCATCGACCTCAAGCAGTCGAACCGGAGCATCGTGCGCAACAACACGGTGCGTTCCAAACCCTATGATCTTGGCCTGCGCGGCGACGGCCTGCGGCTGTGGTATAGCAACGACAACCTCATCGAAGGCAATACCGTCGCCGATTCGCGCGACATGGTCGCCTGGTATTCGCACCGCAACGTCTATCGCAGGAACGTCGGACTGCGCAGCCGTTATTCGATCCACTTCATGTTCGCCAACGACAACATCGTGGCAAACAACGAGTTCCGCGACAACGCCGTCGGCATCTACTTCATGTATACCCAGGGCGGCGGCGCGCGCGACAATCTGATCACGCACGCCAACGGCCCGGCCGGCATGGCCTTCGGCTTCAAGGAGGCCTCCGATCACTTCATCGAGAACAACGAAATCGTCTATTGCGCCATCGGCATCGGTTCCGATCTCTCGCCCTTCCAGCCCGGCACGACGATCCGTTTCCGCAACAACCGTCTGGCTTACAACGGCATCGCCGTGCAGCTGACCAGCGAACTGGGCGGCAATGTTTTCGCGGACAACCTGTTCGAGGGCAATCTGACCGACATCCATCAAGCCGGCCGCGGTCAGGGCGGCAAGAACCAATGGTCCGGCAATTTCTTTGACGCCTATCAGGGCTTCGACCGGGATGGCGACGGCTACGGCGACACGCCGCACGAGGATTACGCCTACGCCGACCGGATCTGGATGGAAATGCCGCCGGCGCGCTTTTTCAAGACTTCCCCGGTCATGGAGCTACTCGACTTTCTGGAGCGTCTCGCGCCGTTTTCCAGCCCGGAACTGCAGGCGCGCGACCTTCGTCCGCGCCATGCCAAGCCGCAAAGGAAAGCCGGGTGAACGACGAGAAACAAGTCGGCAAGCCGCCTCTCTCGAAAGAACGCCGACAGCAGGCCCGCCGCCGCGTGTTGCGCACCCTCCTGCTTTCGGGTGGCGTCCTCGGCGCCGCCGTTTCCGGCTACCTCCCCGTCGTGTATGCGCGCAAGGCGCGCCTGCGCCCGCCCGGCGCGCTCGATGAAAAGGATTTTCTCGCCAGTTGCATCAAGTGCGGCCAATGCGTGCAGGTCTGTCCCGTCGCTGCCATCAAGCTTGCCGACCTCGTCGATGGCTTCGGCGTCGGCGCTCCCTACATCGACGCTCGGGCGCAGGCGTGCGATTTCTCGTGCGATGCGGTGCAGTGCATCCTCGCCTGCCCGACCGGCTCGCTGACTTACGACAAGCCCGATTTCCTGCCGGTGCGCCCCGGCGCCCAACTGGCCGCCAAACCGGTGTTCATTCCCAAGCAGAACGACCCGGAACCCACGCTCAACCTCAAGGAACGCATGGGCGTGGCGCGCCTGACGCGGCCCGGCACCTGCCTGGCCCTGCAGGGCAAGGGTTTCAAAGGGCAGGCGCGCGGGCCGGAATTCGAGGGCATGATGCGCTACATGGCGGTGGATCGCTGGAAGCCGATCCCGATCCGCGACCATCCCTACGATGTCGAGGAATGCGACCTGTGCGTGCGCGAATGCCCGATCAAGGGCGCCATTTCCATCGAGCTGGTCTATATGCCCAACGGCACGCAGCGCAAGTCGCCGGTCGTGCACGAGCCCTGCGTCGGCTGCGGCGTCTGCGAAATGATCTGCCCGGTCGAACCGACCGCCATCGAAATCGTCGCCCGCGAGGTGTGGAGATCATGACCACCCCGCTCCAGCAACGATTTGTCGACCAGATCCTCGTCATGCTCGGCAAGGCGCCCAGGAAACCGCGACAGGCCGGGGATTTCACCGAGCGGGCGCTCAAGGCCCATGAACTCAAGCGCATGACCAACAAGACGGATCTCGCGGCCGTCAGGGCGGCGCACCGGGCGAACGAGCGCAACCACAAATGGCGCAACCGCCGCTGGGCGACGCTGATCTGCGCCAACCTGCTGTTCGTCGTCTCGTTCTATTTCGACATCAAGATCCTCGAAGGTGCGCTCACCGCCTCGCGCTTCATCGGTTTCCATCTCATCGACCTCAATTCCGCGCTGCAGGTGATGCTCGCCCACAAGCACATCACCACCAACCTGCTGATCGGCGCCGGCACGGTGCTGGTGCTGTGGATGCTCGTCGGCGGGCGCAGCTTCTGTTCCTGGATCTGTCCCTATCACCTGCTCGCCGAGTGGGCGGAAAACATCCATCTCTGGCTGGTGAAGAAGAAGCTGGTCACCGACACGCCGATCGACCGCCGCCTGCGCACCGTGTTCTGGATCGTCTTCGCCCTGCTCGCCGTCGTCACCGGCTACACCGTCTACGAATCCATCTCGCCGACCGGCATCGTCTCGCGCGCCCTGATCTACGGTTCCGGCCTGCTGGCGATGGTCTGGGTGCTGGCCCTGCTCGTCTTCGAAGTCTTCTTCGTGCGGCGCGCCTGGTGCCGCCATGCCTGCCCGATCGGCCTGACCTACGGCATCGTCGGCATCGTCACGCCGCTGCGCGTCAAATACACGCTCGCCGGCTGCTTCCATGAGGGAGATTGCCGGAAAGTCTGCCTGGTGCCGCATGTGCTCGACACCGTCATCAAGGGCCGCGCCGTCGATACCGAAGTTCCCATCGGCCCGGACTGCACCCGCTGCGGCCTCTGCGTCGATGTCTGCCCGACCGGCTCGCTCAAGTTCGACGTCAAGGGCCTGTCCGGCCTGGCATGAAAGCCCACCCACAATCGACGCCATGATCCGTTGCGCAAACCTCGCCAAATCTTTCCGCCGCACGCGGGTGCTCGACGGCGTCAATCTCGACGTCGCGTTCGGCGAACGCCTCGCCCTGATCGGTTCCAACGGCGCAGGCAAGACGACCCTGATCCGCTGCCTGCTCGGCGAGTATATCCACGACGGCACGGTCACCATCGACGGCCGCTCGCCGCGCACCGAACGCACCGCCGTGCTCGGCGCCATCGGCTTCGTGCCGCAGCTGCCGCCGCCCCTGAAGATGCCGGTCGGTCAACTGATCGAGTTCTCCGCCTCGCTGTCGAACGCCGACCCGCAGCAGATCGACCGCATCGCCGAGCGCCTTGGCCTGCCCATCGATGCGGTCCGCTCCCGTCCCTTTAGCCGGCTCTCCGGCGGCATGAAACAGAAGATTCTGATCGCGATCGCCCTCGGCCGCGATGCCAAGCTCCTGATCCTGGACGAACCGGCCGCCAACCTTGATCCGGCGGCCCGCAGGATCTTCTTCGACCTGCTCGCCGAACGGCAGCGCGACACGACGATGCTGATCTCCAGCCACCGCATCGACGAAGTCGCCGCGCTGGTAAACCGCGTCATCGAGATGGACCTGGGCAGGATCGTGCTCGACGACAAGGTCGCCGACGACGTCTCGCTCTCCGGCCGCTTCGCCTGCCGCCTCGTCGCACGGCGCGCCGACGCGGCGCTCGCCAGATCGCTGGAAGCCTGGCATTTCTCCGCCGACGCCGCCGGCCTGGTCTGGAACGGCGAAGTCGCCGGGCCGGATCGGCTGCGCTTCATCGGCGTCTTGTCGCGCTATGTCGCGCTGATCGACGATCTCTCCCTGCGGGAGGTGACAGACTGATGGGCATCGACCGTCGCCGTTTCCTCGGCGTGTTCGCCCTGGCGCCGCTCGCCGCTTCCCTCGCCGCCTGCGGCGAGAAGGGCGACTGGCCGGCAGGCATGCAGCCGATCCAGTGGGATCGCGACACCTGCGTGCGCTGCAACATGGTGATCTCGGATCGCCGTTTCGCCGCTCAAATGCGCGGCGGTGAAAAGAACGCCACGTTCAAGTTCGACGACATCGGCTGCCTGGTGTTCTGGATGCGCGACAAGGCGGGGCAGTTTCCCTGGATGGGCGACGCCGCCACCCGCCTGTGGGTGGCCGAATACAATCGCGACGCCGGCGCGCCGGTGCGCTGGCTCGATCCGCGCGCGGCGCACTACCTTCCCGGTCGGGTCTCGCCGATGGGCTACAACATGGCGGCGGCGCCGCAGCTCATGCCCGGCAGCATCGATTTCGCGGCGATGCGGCAGGGCATCCTGGCGCTCGGCAGGTAGGCGGAGGGAAGACAATGAAGCAACTCTGGCTCACCGCCCGTCTCGACATCGTCGAATCCCTGCGCGCGCGCTGGTTCCTCATCTACACCGGCGTGTTCGGCGGCATCGTCGCCCTGCTGTTCGTCTTCGGCCTCACCGAATCGCGCGTGCTCGGCTTCATCGGCCTGTCGCGCCTCTTGGTCACCTACATCCAGCTCACCCTGGCGATCCTGCCGATCTTCGTCCTCATCACCACGGTGCGCTCGGTGGCGGGGGATCGCGAGGCCGGCGTGTTCGAATACCTGCTTTCCCTGCCGGTCGGCCTGGGCGCCTGGTTCTGGGGCAAGATTATCGGCCGCTACCTCGTCGTCTTCGCGCCGGTTTTCCTTGCCATGCTGGCCGCCGTGCTCGTCGGCCTGCTCAAGGGCATCGAGATTCCCTGGGGAGTTTTCGCCTACTACACCGCTCTGATCGCCGCCATGGCCGCCTGCTTTCTCGGCCTGGGAATGCTGATTTCATCGATCGCAAGAACCACCGACATGGCCCAGGGCATGGCCTTCATGACCTGGCTGACGCTGCTGCTGTTTCTCGATCTGATCCTGCTCGGCGTGATGATCCAGGGGCGGATCGCGCCGGAGATCGCCATCGGCATCGCCCTGGCGAATCCCCTGCAGGTGTTCCGCACCGCCGCGCTCGCCCTGTTCGATCCGCAGCTCATCGTACTCGGCCCGGCGGCCTGGGTGATCCTCGACAATTTCGGCGCGACCGGCTACCGGATCTTCGCGCTGGTCTATCCCGCCCTGCTCGGACTCCTCGCCGCCGGGCTCGGCTACTTCATCTTCCGCCGGGGCGACCTGCCATGACCCGTTTCCTGCTATGCCTGCTCATGGGACTGGTCGCGCTCGCCGCCCGTGCGCAGGACAGCGCGCCGCTGTTTGCCGCCAGCCTGCGCGACATCGACAATCGCCGCATCGCCATCGCCGACTTTCGCGGCCAGCCGCTCCTCGTCAATTTCTGGGCGCGCTGGTGCGCGCCCTGCCGCGTGGAAATCCCCGAACTCTCGGCCATCGCCAGGACCCACGGCCCGAAGGGCCTGAAGGTGATCGGCATCGGTCTCGAAGACAACTCCCCGACCGTGAAGGACTTCGTCAAGGCCTACGAGATGGATTATCTTCTGCTGTTCGCCCCGGCCGAAGGGATCGCGCTGATGCGCGCGCTCGGCAACGAACGCGCCGGCCTGCCCTTCACGCTGGCCGTCGACCGCAACGGCCGCGTCGTCCTGCACAAGCTCGGCCCGGCTGCGCGCGCCGATCTCGAAACCGCGGCCGCCGCCGCCCTCAGGTAACCGCGAAGAGAACCGTCCATGCCCCCGCTGCTCGAACCCACGCTTGCCGCCTTGCCGTCACCGCTCCTGCGCTATTTCGTGGCGACGCGCCCGGCGTTTCTTTCCGTCACTTTCGTCGGCTGCCTGCTCGGGTTCGCCGTGGCCGCCGGCGCCGGCATCGCCCTCGATCCGCTCACCGCCACGCTCACCCTGCTGCTCGCCCTGCTCGCCCACGCCGGCGCCAACGTGCTGAACGACTACTACGACGCCAAGAGCGGCTGCGATGCCGCGAATGACGAACGCGTGTTTCCCTTCACCGGGGGCAGCCGCATGATCCAGAACGGCGTCCTTTCGCTAGCGGCAACCGGGGGCTTCGGCTACGCTCTGCTGGCCCTGGTGGCGCCGGCGGGCCTGTGGCTTGCCGCCGCGAGCGCTCCCG
>JAGXSN010000233.1 GCA_018333815.1 Sulfuritalea sp.
GGCGGGCGCGGCCGGGCCCGCATCGCCGCGACGTAGGCCGGCGGCAGTTCGCACGCGAAGGCTTCGATGACGATGTCGGCCGCCGCAATGCCGCCAAAATCGCCTGCCCAGCGGCGCACTTCGACAACGGTCTGGTCGGGCGCCATCCGGCCGATGGGCGCCGGATCGTCGATCCACAGTCTGACCCGCCAGCCATGCTCCGCCGCCAGCTGCCGCGCCAGCCGCCAGCAGACCCCCGCGTCGCCGAGGTTGTCGATGACGGCGCAGAAAATGTCGCAGCAAACTTTCATGCGGGATGAATGGCGCGCGGGTTCGTTGATGACGCGATCGATCGCCGCTAGAATTCTAGCGGTTCGATCCGGCCGCCGTCGCCCGATCGCACCCATGCCGTCTTGCCCAGCCCCAAAGCGTGGCCTGACAGACGGTCCACCCAATGTCCCGCCCGGAAAGCGCCCCCATGTTCGATATTTTTCGCAACAACAAAAGAATCGTCCAGGTCATTCTGGCGATCCTGATCCTGCCTTTCGCCCTGTGGGGACTGGATTCCTACGTGCGCGACGGCGGCAGGGCGAACGAGGTCGCCAAGGTTGGCAAGACCGCGATCACGCTGGAGGAGTTTCAACGGGCGTTGAACGAGCAGCAGGAGCGGCTGCGGCCGCAATTGGGCCAGAACCTGGCGCTGCTGGAAAGCCCCGAATTCCGTGCCGGCGTCCTCAACGAACTGATCAATCAGCGACTGCTGCTGATCCATGCCGAAAAGTCGGGGATGGTTCTCGACGACGCGACGCTCTCCGGTTTCATCGCTTCCCTTCCGCCCCTGCAGGTGGATGGCAAGTTTTCGCGGGAGCGCTACGAGGCCCTGGTCGCCGCGCAGAACATGAGCATCGCGCAGTTCGAGTCGATGCTGCGGCGCGACTTGATGATCCAGCAGGTCAGCCTGCCGATTGCGGAGATGGCGGTCGCCGGATCGTTGGCGGCGGACCGCTGGCTCATGGCGCAACTCGAGGAACGCGAGATCTCGCAAGTCGTGTTCCGCGCCGAGCAGTTCGCAACCGACCGCAAGCCCGATGAAGCGGCGATCCAGCGTTACTACCAGGAGAATCGCGGCCGTTTCGAGCAGCCGGAGCAGGTGCGCGTCGAGTTTCTGGTCCTCAGCCAGGATCGCCTGATGGAAACGCTCGTGGTCAGCGATGAAGAAATCCGGGCGGCTTACGAAAGAAATCCGGCCCGCTATCGCAAACCCGAGCAGCGGCGCGCCAGCCACATCCTGATCCGGGTCGATGGGAACGCTCCCGCCGCCGAGGTCGACGCTGCGCAAACCCGGGCCGAGCAGATCCTGGCCCGACTGCGGGACAAGCCGGCGGAGTTCGCCGGCCTGGCGAAGCAGTACTCGCAGGATCCCGGTTCGGCCGCGCAAGGCGGAGATCTGGGTTTCTTCGGCCGTGGCATGATGGTCAAGCCTTTCGAGGACGCGGCCTTCTCCCTGCAGGAAAACCAGCTATCCGGCCTCGTGCGTTCCGATTTCGGCTTCCATGTCATCAAGCTGACCGGGATTCGGGCCGAACAGGCGCAGAAGTTGGAGGAAGTGCGCAGCCAGATCCTGGCCGAGCTCAGGCTCCAGACAGCCACAAAACGGTATGCCGAAGCCGCCGAAGGGTTTTCCAATCTCGTCTATGAGCAGGCGGACAGTCTCGCTCCTGCGGCAGAGAAATACGGCCTGAAAATCCAAGACTCGGACTGGCTGGCAAGAGGCGCTCAACCGCAGCCGCCATTGGGTCATGCCGACCTGCTCAAGGCGATTTTTTCCGAGGACGCAATCCAGCACCGGCGCAATACCGAGGCGATCGAAGTGGGGCCGAAGACTCTGATATCGGCGCGCGTCGTCGCGCACAAACCATCCGCCCTTCTACCGCTTGACCAGGTGGTGGGGGTGATCGAGAAGACGCTGATGGGGGAGGCCGCTCTCGCCCAGGCGGTGGCCACTGGTCAGGCGGAACTCGACAGGCTGAATCGCGGAGAAAAGCCTGCCCTGAACTGGAGCGCGCCGCGCTGGGTCAGTCGCATGCAGGCGCAGGACCTGGGCGAGGAAGCGCTCAAGGCGGTGTTCGCTGCCGACCCGTCGAAACTGCCGGCGTACGCCGGCATCCGTACGGCTTCCGGTTATGCGCTTTACCGCATTGGCCAGGTCACGCCCTTCGACCCGGCGACCCCCGCGGCGGCGCCGCTTGCGCAATTGCTGCGCCAGCAGTATGGGCAGATCCTGGCGCGCGAGGACATCGTGAACTGGCTGGCGACGTTGCGCCAGACCTATGGCGTCGAGATCAACCGCGCCGCCCTGGAGCGCGAGTAGGATCTTTCAGGCGGGCAGCGGGGCCGGATTGCCCATCGCCGTGGTGTGCGTGCCGCCGTCGACATAAAGCACTTCCCCGGTGATTCCACTGGCGAGATCGGACAGCAGGAAGGCGGCCGCATTGCCGACTTCTTCGATGGTCACGTTGCGGCGCAGCGGCGCGTGGTGGGCATTGTAGGCGAGCAGCCTGCCGAAATTGCCGATGCCGGAGGCGGCCAGCGTCTTGATCGGGCCGGCAGAGAGCGCGTTGGCACGGATGCCTTGCGGCCCGAGACAGAATGCGAGGTAACGGGTCGCCGCCTCCAGGCTGGCCTTCGCCGGGCCCATCGTGTTGTAGTTGGGCATGGTGCGCTCGGCGCCGAGATAGGTGAGGCAGACCAGCGCGGGATTATTGCCCTTCAGCAGCAGCGGGCGCGCGGCCTTGGCGAGCGCCGGAAAGCTGTAGGAGGAGATCTCGTGCGCGATGCGGAAGCCCTCGCGCGAGATGCCGTCGAGGAAGTCGCCCTCGATCGCTTCATTGGGCGCATAGGCGATCGAATGCACGAGACCGTCCAGACCTTCCCAGCGCTGGGCTATCCGCTCGAAGCAGGCGGCGATCTGGGCATCGTCGGCGACATCGACCGGATAGACCATGTCGCTGCCGAACTCGGCGGCGAATTTCTGGATGCGCTCAAGGAAGCGTTCGTTCTGGTAGGTGAAGGCAAGCTGTGCGCCTTCGCGTTGGCACGCTGTGGCGATCCCGTAGGCGATCGACCGATTGGACAACAGGCCGGTGATGAGAATGCGTTTGCCGGCTAGAAAACCCATGTTCAATCCTCCCGATAAGCGACCGATGCGGCGCGGATTATAACGGCGATTCCATTACACTCCGGCCATGCGCCGGCTATTGCTTCCATTGTTCTGCATTGCGCTTACCGCTTGTGGTGCGGCGTGGAACGATCCCTATCCGGCGACCGAGCGGGGTCGCAACATTCTGTACACGGCATTCACCGAACGTCCCAAGCATCTCGATCCGGTGCAGTCCTACAGTGCGGACGAGATCGCCTTCACTGCGCAGATTTACGAGCCGCCCCTGCAATATCACTACCTGCGGCGCCCCTACGAGCTGATCCCCGCGACCGCGGCCGTCGTGCCGCAACCGACCTACAGCGACGCCCAGGGCAGACCCTTGCCGGTCGATGCCGAAGCGCATCGCATCGCGTTTACCGACTACGTGATCGAGATCAAACCCGGGATTCTCTATCAGCCGCACCCAGCCTTCGTCGAGCAGCCGGCCGACATTTCCGGATTCTTCAGCCTGAAGGACTTTCCCAAGCGCGGCACGCGCGAACTGGTGGCGGCCGATTACGTTTATGGCATCAAACGTCTGGCCCATCCGCGCCTGCACTCGCCGATTCTCGGGTTGATGGGCGAATACATCGTTGGTCTGCGGGACTATGCCCGATCGCTGGAAACGGCTGCCGCCGCCCAGCCGGCGGATCAGTGGATCGACCTGCGCGAATACCCCCTCGCGGGTGTCGAGGAGATCGACCGCTACCGTTACCGGATCCGCATCAAGGGCAGGTACCCCCAATTTCTTTACTGGCTGACGATGCCTTTCTTCGCGCCCATGCCCTGGGAGGCCGACCGCTTCCACAGTCGGCCGGGCATGGCGGAAAAAAACCTGACGCTCGACTGGTATCCGATCGGCACCGGCCCCTACATGCTGACGGAAAACAATCCGAACGCGCGCATGGTGCTGGAGAAGAATCCGAACTTTCGCGGCGAGGCTTATCCCTGCGACGGCGAATCGGGCGACGCCGCAGCGGGTCTGCTCGAAGACTGCGGCAAGCCCATGCCTTTCATCGAGAAGGTGGTCTTCACGCGCGAAAAGGAGCAGATCCCTTACTGGAACAAATTCCTGCAGGGTTATTACGATGCTTCCGGCATCGCTTCCGATTCGTTCGATCAGGCCATCCAGGTCGGTTCCGGCGGCGAGGTCTCCCTCACGCCGACGATGCGGGAGAAAGGAATCACCCTGACCACCACGGTGGCGACCAGCACGTTCTACATGGGTTTCAACATGCTCGATCCCCTGGTCGGCGGCGACGGAGTGGCGGCGCGCAAATTGCGGCAGGCGATCGCCATTGCGATCGATCAGGAGGAGTTCATCTCTATTTTCATGAACGGCCGGGGCGTCGCCGCGCAAAGTCCGATCCCGCCGGGCATCTTCGGCTATCGCGAAGGCCGGGCGGGGATCAACCCGCGGGTATACGACTGGACGGAAAGCGGGCCCCGGCGCAAGGACATCGCGGTGGCGCAGCGCCTGCTGGCGGAGGCCGGCTGGCCGAACGGGCGCAACGCCGCCACCCAGGAACCCCTGATCATCCATCTCGACACGACGGCGACAGGAGTCGGGGCCAAGGCGCGTATCGACTGGCTGCACAAGCAGTTCAGGACCATCGATGTGCAGCTCGTGGTGCGCAGCACGGATTTCAACCGGTTCCAGGAGAAGGTGCGCAAGGGAGCAGTGCAGTTGTTCTACTACGGCTGGAATGCCGACTACCCGGATCCGGAGAACTTCCTGTTCCTGCTTCACGGGCCCCAGGGCAAAACCCGCTTCGAGGGACAGAACGCCGCGAATTACTCGAATCCGGAGTATGACTCGCTCTTCGAGCAGATGCGCGCGATGGAGAACGGGCCGCAACGTCAGGCGATCATCGACCGCATGCTGGCGATCCTCCACGAGGACAGCCCCTGGGTCTGGGGCTTCCATCCCAAAGACTACAGCCTGCGTCATGGCTGGTTGTTGAACCGCAAGCCGACCAAGATCGCCAACAACACGCTGAAATATCAGCGCATCGACGCCGAGCTGAGACGAGAACTACGGGACGAGTGGAATCGTCCGGTCCTCTGGCCTCTGCTGCTGCTTGTCGGCACGCTGGTCGCGCTTGCATTGCCGGCGGTTGCGCATCACCGGCGCCGCGAAAACTCGACGGCGCGTTGAGTGCAGATCAGCGCGGCCGGGCGGCGCGCAGCAGGTAGTTTACGCCCGTGTCGCTGCCCAGCCGGTAGGTGCGGGTCAGCGGGTTGTAGCTCATGCCGATGATTTCCTCGAGATTCAGTCCGGCCTGGCGGCAGGAGCGGGCCAGTTCGGCCGGGCGCAGGAATTTTGCATAGTCGTGGGTGCCTTTCGGCAACAGATTCAGGATGTATTCGGCGCCGATCACCGCGAACAGATAGGACTTCGGATTGCG
Organism: Sulfuritalea sp.; assembly: GCA_018333815.1. Lineage (GTDB taxonomy): Bacteria > Pseudomonadota > Gammaproteobacteria > Burkholderiales > Rhodocyclaceae > Sulfuricystis. The sequence goes on from JAGXSN010000233.1 coordinate 5,587, forward strand.
ATTGATCGTGGAAAAAAAGACCTGTCCGCCCGGCCTGACCAGACGGGCGCAGGCGGCGACCGTCGATGCGGGGTCGGGCACGTGCTCGAGCATCTCCAGGCAGGTAACGACATCGAAGCACCCCGGTATTTCGACGGCCAGGGCTTCGGCGGAAACCAGCCGGTAATCGACCTTGCGGCCGCTTTCGTGCAGATGCAGGGTGGCCACCGCCAGCGGTTTCTCCGACATATCGATACCCATCACATCGGCGCCGAGCGCGGCCATACCCTCGCTGAGCAGGCCGCCGCCGCAGCCGACGTCAAGAACCTTTTTCCCGGCCAGTCCCGCGCAGCGGTCGATCCAGCCCAGACGCAGCGGATTGATGTCGTGCAGGGGCTTGAATTCGGAGTGCGGATCCCACCAGCGGTGGGCCAACTCGCCGAATTTGGCGAGTTCCTGCGGGTCGAAGTTGGCGGTGGCGCTCATGAAACTGCTCCTGAAACAGAAAAGCCCTGCAGTGCAGGGCTTTCTGTAAAAGCCTGTAAAGGCTTTTTCTAAAAAGCCTGTAAAGGCTTTTCTCGTGCGGGTGAAGCCCTGCTTAGTTCTGCGTGCCGATCACTTCGATGTCGACGCGGCGATCCGGCTGCAGACATTCGACCAGTCTCCTGTTGGAACGGTCTTCCCTGCCCATCCTTACGCATTTGTCGCCAGTCACCGGCTGCTTCTCGCCCTTGCCCTCGGCATAGATGCGGTTGGCTTCGATGCCCTTGCTTACCAGATAGTCCTTGACGGCGGCGGAGCGGCGTTCGGACAGTCTCTGGTTGTACTTTTCGGAGCCGATGCGGTCGGCGTGGCCGACGGCGATGATGACTTCGAGCTTGATCGCCCTCATGTCATTCACCAGCTTGTCCAGGGTGGCCCTGCCTTCGGGGCGCAGCACCGCCTTGTCGAAATCGAACAGGGTATCGGCCGCGAGGGTCACTTTCTTCGCGGCGGGCCGTGGCGCGGGAGCTGGCGCGGGCGCGGGGGCGGGCGCAGGCGCGGGGGCCGCGGCAGGGGCAGGCTTCTTGGGCACGAGATCGGGATCGCACTCGGCGATCGCCATGGCAGGCGTCCAGTAGCCGGTGCGCCAGCACAGGCCGGCGCCGCTCTTGGCAACGAAACCGCGCTGGTCGATGACGTAGCCGACGCTGCCTTTCAGGTCCACGCCCGGAGTCTGAGCCTGTGCGGCGGCGCCGATGCCGATGAGCGCGGCAGCCAACAGAACATTCTTGGTGACGAGTTTGATCATGGTTTCTCTTCCCTAGCTGAGGATGTTGAAAAAGCCGAATTCAACCTGCCGGTCGACAGTGTCCAACGGATAGCTCATTCTGCCATATTTTCGTCCTGTCCAGCAAGACGGAAATTCCCGAATCGACCGGTTTCCCATCCGCAATTCTCAGCTTGCCGGCTACCCAGACATGGGTGACCTGCTCTCTGCCGGCAGCGTAAACCGTTTGGGATATCACGTCGTAGCCGGGTTGCAATTCCCAGTCCGTCAGGCGCAGGGCGAAAAGGTCGGCAGCCTTGCCGGGTTTCAGCGAACCAATTTCCGGATCCAGTCCCAGCGCCCGGGCGCCGCCGAGGGTGGCCATGTGCAGCGCCTGGTGAGCGGGCAGACAGGCCGGATCCCCGCTCCCCAACTTGGCGAGCAGGGCGGCATGGCGCATTTCCCGCAGCAGGTCGAGCCGGTTGTTGCTCGCGGCGCCATCGCTTCCCAGTCCGACCCGCACGCCCTGCGCCAGCAACTTGCCCACGGGAGCGAGCCCGCTGGCGAGCTTCATGTTCGACGTCGGACAGTGCGCCACGTGGCAACCCTGGCTGGCCAGAAGCTCGGTTTCCGCGTCGTTCAGGTGCACCGCATGCACTGCGATCATGCCCGGGCCGAGCAGGCCGAGCCGACGGAGACGCTCCAGCGGTCGGACCCCATGTTCCTTGAGGCTGCCGGCGATTTCGTCCTCGGTTTCATGAACGTGGATGTGGACGGGCAGGTCGAGTTGGTCGGCGAGCAAGGCAATCCGTTCGAAGGTCCGGTCGGCAACCGTGTAGGGTGCGTGCGGCGCGAGACAGAAGGAGATCAGCGGCTCGGCGCGCAGCGTGTCGCGCGTGGCCAGCCCTTTGGCAAGATAGTCCTCGGCGTCGCTGCCATAGGCGCTGGGAAATTCGAAGACGGTAACGCCCAGGGCGGCGCGCATGCCCGATTGAAGCGCCGCGGCGGCGGCGGCCTCGGGAAAGAAGTACATGTCGTTGAAGCAGGTGATGCCGCCCCGCAGCATCTCCCAGCAGGCAAGCAGGGTGCCGTCCCGGACGAAATCGGGCGAGACATGCCGGCTTTCGGCCGGCCAGATGCGTTCCTGCAGCCAGCGCATCAGGGGCATGTCGTCGGCGTAACCGCGCAGCAGCGTCATGGCGGCATGGGTGTGCAGATTGACCAGTCCGGGGAGGAGCAGGTGGTCGGTCAGGGCCAAACGCCGGCGCGGCATGAAAAGTTCGAGCGCCGTTGCGGTCGGCAGCAGGGCGACGATGCGCCCCGCATGGATTGCCAGGCTGTGGTTTTCCAGCACTACGTTCGCCGGCTCCACGGGAACGACCCAGCGGGCGTCGATGATCTGGTCGACCTCCTTGGCGGCGATCTCTGGCTTCATGAGGAAAAGAGAAATGAAGACAATGCGTTAGGGAATTCTTGCACCCACAGTTTAGCGGCTTGCACGTGCTAACATCGCCCTTTTTGCAGGCGCTTCGCCCGCCAGTCCGCGCAATCCCCGTCATGACCCCTGCTTTCGCCAAGGAAACCCTGCCCGTCAGTCTCGAAGAGGAAATGCGCCATTCCTACCTCGATTACGCGATGAGCGTGATCGTCGGACGGGCGCTGCCGGACGCGCGCGACGGCCTCAAGCCCGTCCATCGTCGCGTGCTGTTCGCCATGCACGAACTGAACAACGACTGGAACCGGGCCTACAAGAAATCGGCGCGCATCGTCGGCGACGTCATCGGTAAATACCACCCGCACGGCGACACCGCGGTCTATGACACGATCGTGCGCATGGCGCAGGATTTTTCTCTGCGCTACATGCTGGTCGACGGCCAGGGCAACTTCGGCTCGGTCGACGGCGACAACGCCGCCGCGATGCGTTACACCGAGGTGCGCATGGCGCGCATCGGCCACGAGCTGCTGGCCGACATCGAGAAGGAAACCTGCGATTTCGGCCCGAACTACGACGGTTCCGAGAAGGAACCGCTGATCCTGCCGGCGAAGATTCCCAACCTGCTGATCAATGGCAGCGCGGGCATCGCCGTCGGCATGGCGACCAACATCCCGCCGCACAACCTCAACGAAGTGATCGATGCCTGTCTGGCCCTGCTCGATAACCCGGCGCTCGAGATCGACGAACTGATCAAGATCATCCCGGCGCCCGACTTTCCGACCGCCGGCCTGATTTACGGCGTGTCCGGCGTCAGGGAAGGCTACCTCACGGGAAGAGGGCGGGTCATCATGCGTGCCCGCACCCATTTCGAAGACCTGGTGCGCAGCGGCAGGCAGGCCATCGTGGTCGATGAGCTGCCCTACCAGGTCAACAAGAAGACCCTGCAGGAAAAGATCGCCGAACTCGTCAATGAGAAGAAGATCGAGGGCATCGCCCACATCCAGGACGAGTCCGACAAGTCCGGCATGCGGCTGGTGATCGAGCTCAAGAAGGGCGAAGTGCCCGAGGTGGTGCTCAACAACCTGTTCAAGCAGACGCAGCTGCAGGACAGCTTCGGCATGAACATGGTGGCGCTGGTCGATGGCCGCCCGCAACTGCTGAACCTGAAACAGCTTCTGGAGTGCTTTCTCTCGCATCGCCGCGAAGTGGTGACCCGGCGCACCGTCTTCGAGTTGCGCAAGGCGCGCGAGCGCGGCCACGTGCTCGAAGGCCTCGCCGTCGCGTTGTCCAACGTCGATGAGATCATCGCGCTGATCAAGGCGGCGCCGACGCCGGCCGACGCCAAGCGCGAATTGATGGCGCGCACCTGGCGCTCGACGCTGGTCGAGGAAATGCTGCTGCGCGCCTCCGCCGAAGCTTCGCGCCCCGAAGGCCTGGCGCCGGAGTTCGGCCTGTCGCGCCGCGGCTACCTGCTCTCCGACGGACAGGCGCAGGCGATCCTCGAACTGCGCCTGCAGCGTTTGACCGGCCTCGAACAGGACAAGATCGTCGCCGAGTACAAGGAAGTGATGGAAATCATCACCGACCTGCTCGACATCCTGGCCCGTCCCGAGCGCATCACCCAGATCATCGGCGAGGAACTGAATGCCATCAAGGCGCAGTTCGGCGACCAGCGCCGCTCCGAGATCGTGCTGCAGACGGCCGACATCAACCTCGAGGACCTGATCGCCCGCGAGGACATGGTGGTGACGCTCTCGCACGGCGGCTACTTCAAGCGCCAGAGCCTCGACGACTACCGCACGCAGAAGCGCGGCGGGCGCGGCAAGCAGGCGGCGGCGATCAAGGAAGACGACTTCGTCGACCGGCTGTTCATCGCCAACACGCACGACTACATCCTGTGCTTCTCCAACCGCGGCCGCGTCTATTGGCTCAAGGTGTACGAGGCGCCGGAAGGCACGCGCAATTCGCGCGGCAAGCCGATCGTCAATCTCTTCCCCCTGGAGGAGGGCGAGAAGATCACTGCCGTCCTGCCGACGCCGACTTTCGACGCAGCCCATTTCGTCTTCATGGCGACGGCGATGGGCACGGTCAAGAAGACGCCGCTCACCGATTTCGCCAACCCGCGCAAGGCCGGCATCATCGCCGTCAGCCTCGACGAGGGCGACTTCCTGATCGGCGTGAATATCACCGACGGCAGCTGCGACGTGATGCTGTTCTCCGACGCCGGCAAGGCGGTGCGCTTCGCCGAGGACGATGTGCGGCCGATGGGCCGCAACGCGCGCGGCGTGCGCGGCATGATGCTCGAAGACGGCCAGGCGGTGATCTGCATGCTGGTGGCGCAGGACGAAAGCCTCAACGTGCTGACGGCCACCGAAAACGGTTACGGCAAGCGCACGCCGATCGCCGACTACACCCGGCACGGCCGCGGCACCAAGGGCATGATCGCGATCAGCACCTCCGAGCGCAACGGCGCCGTCGTCGGCGCCGTGCTCGTCGAGGAGAACGACGAGGTGATGCTGATCTCGACCGGCGGCGTGCTGATTCGCAGCAAGGTGGAGCAGGTGCGCGAAACCGGCCGCTCGGCCCAGGGTGTGCGGCTCATCAATTTGGATGATGGCACGAAACTGGCCGGCATCGAAAAGGTTATCGAAACCGACGAAGGGGAGTGATCGCAATGGCACGAGTATTCAATTTCAGCGCCGGCCCGGCCGCGCTGCCCGAGGAAGTGCTGCGGCAGGCTGCCGACGAGATGGTGGATTGGCGCGGATCGGGCGCCTCGGTGATGGAGATGAGCCATCGCGGCAAGGAATTCATGGGCATCGCCGCTCAGGCCGAGGCCGATCTGCGCGAGCTGATGGACATTCCCGCCAACTACAAGGTGCTGTTCCTGCAGGGCGGCGCCTCCTTGCAGTTCGAGATGATTCCGATCAACCTGCTGCGTGGCAAGCCGGTTGCCGACTACGTCCATACCGGCGAGTGGGCGAAGAAGGCGATCAAGGCGGCCAAGACCTTCTGCAACGTCAATGTCGCCGCCAGTGCCGAGGACAAGTCCTTCACTTACGCGCCGGCCTTCGCCGACTGGAAGCTGACCCAGGACGCCGCCTACGTGCACTACACCGCCAACGAGACCATCGGCGGCGTCGAGTTCCACTGGACGCCCAAGACGGGTGACGTGCCGCTGGTCTGCGACATGTCCTCCAACATCCTCTCGAAGCCGATCGACGTCAGCAAGTATGGCCTGATCTACGCCGGCGCGCAGAAGAACATCGGCCCGGCCGGCCTGACCATCGTCATCGTGCGCGAGGACCTGGTCGGCAAGGCGCAGCCGACCCCGCCGGCCATGCTCGACTACAAAACCCACGTCGAGGCCGGATCGATGTACAACACGCCGCCCACTTATGCCATCTACGTCGCCGGCCTGGTTTTTCAGTGGCTCAAGCGTCAGGGCGGCGTGGCGACGATGGAGAGGAAAAACATCGAAAAGGCGCAATTTCTCTACGGTTATCTGGACGCCACGGAGTTCTACCGCAATCCGGTGAGGAGGGAAGACCGCTCGCGCATGAATATTCCCTTCACGCTCAAGGATGCCGCGCTCGACGAGACCTTCCTCAAGGGCGCCAAGGAACGCGGCATGGTGCAGCTCAAGGGCCATCGCTCGGTCGGCGGCATGCGTGCCTCGATCTACAATGCGATGCCGCAGACGGGCGTCGCGGCGCTGGTCGATTACCTGCGCGAATTCGAGAAGAACCATGGTTGATCCCTTCAAGGTTCTCGTTCTCAACAACGTCTCACAGACGGGCCTCAGGCGCCTGGGCGAGCGCTTTTCTTGCGCCAAGGAGCTTGCTAACCCCGACGCGATCCTGCTGCGTTCGGCCGACCTGCACGGCATGGAGATTCCCGGGAGCGTGCTGGCCATCGGCCGTGCCGGTTCCGGCACCAACAACATTCCGGTCGCCCAGATGAGTCGGCGCGGCGTGCCGGTGTTCAACGCGCCGGGCGCCAACGCCAACGCGGTAAAGGAACTGGTGCTGGCCGGCATGCTGCTGGCGGCACGCAACATTGCCGGGGCGATGAGGTTCGTCAGCGCCATCGATCCCGCCGATGCGGAAATGGAAAAGAAGGTCGAGGCCGGCAAGAAGACCTACGCCGGCTACGAGCTGGCCGGTCACACGCTGGGCGTGGTGGGCCTGGGCAGGATCGGCTGCCTGGTCGCCGATGCGGCGATCAAGCTCGGCATGAACGTGATCGGTTTCGACCCCGACATCACCGTCGATGCGGCCTGGAGTCTGCCCGCACAGGTGAGGAAGGCCAATTCGCTCGCCGAGGTGCTGAAAAACAGTCACTTCGTCACCCTGCACGTGCCCCTGGTCGATGCCACCCGCAAGATGATCGACGCCGACAGCCTGAGGTTCGTGAAGCACGGTGCGGTGCTGCTCAATTTCTCGCGCGAGGGCGTGGTTGACGAGGCGGCGGTGCTGGCCGCCCTCGAAGCCAAGCAGGTCGCCGCCTATGTTTGCGACTTTCCCAGCAAGCGGATCAATGGCCACGCCCAGGTCATCGCCCTGCCGCATCTGGGCGCCTCGACGCGCGAGGCCGAGGAGAACTGCGCGGTCATGGTCGCCGACCAGTTGCGCGACTACCTGCTCGACGGCAACATTGTCAACGCGGTCAACTTTCCGCAGGTCGTCATGCCGCGCGAGTCGGCCTTCCGCATCGCCATCGCCAATGCCAACGTGCCGAACATGGTCGGGCAGATCACCGCCGCCATGGCCGGAGCGAAGCTCAACATCCACAACATGATGAACAAGTCGAAGCAGGATGTCGCCTACACGCTCGTGGATGTGGACAGCAAGGCGCCGAAGAAGGTAATCGACGCGATCGCGCAGATCGACGGCGTGCTCGGCGTGCGCTATTTGCCCCAGGGCGCTTGATGGCCGATCCGCTGCGCAGGGAAGACGAGGAACTCGCCACGCTGCGCGATGGCATCGATGCCATCGATGTACAGCTGTTGCGACTGCTGTCGCAGCGGGCAAAACTTGCACAGCGGGTCGGCGAAATCAAGCACGGCAACAGGAAACACGCCGGGCCGTCCCAAGTGTTTCTTGGCCCCCTGGGGGAAGAAAGCCGCGAAGCGGCTTTTTCGGGGGGGGCTAACTTCTACCGGCCCGAGCGCGAGGCGCAGGTGCTGCGTCGCATCGCCGAACTGAATCCCGGCCCGCTGCCGGAAGCGGCCGTGCGGACGATCTTCCGCGAGGTGATGTCGGCCTGCCTGGCGCTCGAACAGCCGCTGAAGATCGCCTACTTCGGCCCGGCCGGCACCTTCACCGAGTCCGCCGCGAAAAAGCATTTCGGCTCGGCGCCGACCTTCACGCCGTTCCTGACCATCGACGACGTGTTCCGCGCCGTCGAAGCGGGACAGGCCGATTACGGCGTGGTGCCGATCGAGAACTCGACCGAAGGCTCGGTCGGCCGCACGCTCGACCAGATGCTGACTTCGCCCCTGATGATCTGCGGCGAGGTCAACCTGCGCATCCATCAGAACCTGATGACGCGCGCCGCTGCGCTCGACGGCCTGAAGAAGCTGTATTCGCATGCCCAGTCGCTGGCCCAATGCCACGAGTGGCTCGGCCGCAACCTGCCGCACCTGCCGCGCGTGCCGGTGGCGAGCAACGC
>JAGXSN010000234.1 GCA_018333815.1 Sulfuritalea sp.
GGGGGCCGCCGCGGCCTGGGCCTTTTCGTGGGTGGCCTGTTCGTTCAGCGCCGCCGCCCAGTCGTCGCCGGCGGCGGTCGATGCCGCCGCGCCCTCCGCCGTCGCCTGCTCGCTCATCGCGGCGGCCCAGTCGTCGTCATTCACTTGGGCGGGGCTGTCTGTCTCTGCCATGGCTTACTCCGTAACCTCCTCGGGCGCCAGAAACCTGTCCACCCTGAGTGCATACTGCCCATTGCTGATGCCGTAGCGGCAGTTCATCAGGGGCACGCAGTCGATCCTCACGCCGATCACCTCGTCGATGTCGATCGGCACGATGTCGCCGACCTTGAGCCGGGCCACCTCGCCGAGCGCGAGATCGGTCCCGCCGAGCGACGCCACCAGCTCGACCTCCGCCGCCAGCAATTGCTTGCGCAGCATGCCGCTCCAGCGCTGGTCGGCGCCGGCCTGCTCGCTGTGCATGGTGCTGTAGAGCATGTCGCGGATCGGTTCGATCATCGAGTAGGGCAGGCAGAAATGCATTTCGGCCGAATTGCCCGACAACTCGACGGTGAAGGTGAAGGCGACGACGATTTCCGAAGGCGTCGCGATGTTGGCGAACTGCGTGTTCATCTCCGAGCGCACATACTCGAAACGGATCTCGAACACGGGTTTCCAGGCCTTCTCGCATTCGGCGAACACGACGCTGAGGATGCCCAGGATGATGCGCTGCTCGGTGGCGGTGAAATCGCGGCCCTCGACGCGGGTGTGGAAGCGCCCGTCGCTGCCGAACAGGTTGTCGACAACGAGAAAAACCAGGTTCGGATCGAACACCACGAGGCCCATCCCGCGCAGCGGCTTGACCTGCACCAGGTTGAGGTTGGTCGGCACCACCAGGTTGCGGATGAAGTCGCTGTACTTCTGCACGCGCACCGGCCCGACCGAGATTTCGGTGCCGCGATGCATGTAATTGAACAGGCCGATGCGCAGGTAACGGGCAAAACGCTCGTTGATGAGCTCCATGGTCGGCATGCGGCCGCGCACGATGCGCTCCTGCCGGCCCAGATCGTAGGGTCTGACCGAGCCGGCCTCTTCGTCGACGGGCTTTTCGTCGGCCTCGCCGGTGACGCCCTTGAGCAGGGCATCGACCTCTTCCTGGGAGAGAAAATCCTGGCTCATGCCGGATTACTGCACGATCAGCGAGGAGAAGAACACCGCCTGCACCGGGGCGTCCGGGGCGGCCTGGTCCTGCGCGGCGGCGGCCACGTCGAGGGGCGCGCCGGTCAGGGTCGCGTTGATCGTTTCGCGGATCTGGTTGGCGAGCGTCTGCATGCCCTGCGGCGTCGACAATTCGGCGGCGCTCTTGCCGGCCAGGATCAGCAGCACCCGGTGGCGGATCTCGGGCATGTAGCTCTTGATCTGTTCGGCGGTCGGCGCCTCGAGCAGCCTGAGCTCGGGCACCGCCTGCACGTAGGCCTCCTGGGGGCCGCCCTGCTGCAGTTTGACCACGAACGGATCCAGCTTGGCGAACACCGGCGGCCCCGCGTCTTTCGCCTTTTTCGCCCTGGCAGCCTTGGCCGGCGGTTCTCCGCCTTCCTCGGCCTCCGCCTCGGCCTGACCTTTCTTCATCAGGAAGAAAGCCAGACCGCCGCCGCCGAACATCAGCACCAGCGCGGCGATCAGAATGATCAGCAAGAGCTTGCTTTTTTTCTTCGGCGCTTCCTCGGCGGCGGGGGCTTCGGTCTTCTTCGCTTCGGCCATCGGTTACTCCTGTCGTGCGGATTCAGGCATATACATCGACCAGTCCGCGCCCTCCCTTGAGCCCGGCGATCAGGCCGGCCGGGCTGACGGAGGATGGCGCCGCATCGGGGACGCGGGCCGGGTCAGGAGCGGAATTATCCCCGTGTTTTTGCTGGTGCGCCCATTGCCGGGGATTTTCGGCGCCGACTTGCGCCTGCCCCAGCTGGATGCCGGCTTCCGCCAGCATTTCACGCAGGCGCGGCAGGGCGGCTTCCAGCGCTTCGCGCACCACCGGATTGCCCGCGACGAAACTCGCCGAGACCTGATCGCCCTTGACGGTGAGGCTGATTTCGACGCGGCCCATCTGCGGCGGGTTGAGGATGAGTTCGGCCTGGCTCTCCGAGTGGTGGGCGAGCCAGATCAGGCGGTTGCCGATCCCCTCGCTCCAGCCGGGCGTTCCCACGGGTTCGCGCAGCAGGGCGCCGGCGGGAACGGTCGTGTCGTTGCGCGGCGCAGCGGCCTCGAGCGCCGCGGGCGCGGCCGTGGCGACGCCGCCCGCGGCGGATGACGATTCCTTCGCGGCTGCGATCGCCCCGACGATCTGCGCGGAGAGTTCGCGCCCGGCAAGGAGGGCATCGGCCGGCACGGCGGACGGCGGCGTCGAGCTGTCCGCCGCTGCGGCGAAGGCGCCGGGCACGGGTACGAGAAGGGGATGCGGCAAGCCGCGCCCGGCGTTGCGGCCCGGCGCTTCCGACTGGCCGGCAGAACTTGCCGCGGCGAAGAGAGCGGGATCGGCTGTGCCGTCCGGCGTGCGGCCGCGACTTCCGGGCGGACCCGCGGCGGCGGGCGGCTGCGTCAGGCCCAGAGCCTCGATGAAGGGCAGCAGGGCGGCCGGATCGACCACGGGCGCCGCCTCCGGCGCCGCTGGCAGCCGGTCAGCAGCCTCCACCCCGGTGACCGGAGGCGCGCCGATCAGTCGCCGGAAATGCGCCGTGAAGGCCTCGGGCCCGAGGCCTTGCGTTTCGGCCGATGCCGTGGCGTCTGCGCCGGCCTGCGGCCGCGCGGCGGGCGCCGGAATCCCCGGAATCGCGCCTGGGGCGGAAGGCATGGCTGGCATCGGCATTTCCCTCGTCAGAAAGGTCTCTGGCGGCATCCAAAGCAAGGAACACGCCAGAGACGCGGCTACTCTGTCTTCCTCGCCCCATCGACGAAGCGGGCCGTGTGTTCGTCCGCCTGCTTCTGGTCGCGGCGCGTTTCCTCGTAGGCGATGCGTGCGCGGAAACGCTGCGCCAGGGTGTCGAACGCCCTGACCTTGCCGCGCTGCTCGATCCAGTGCTGCTGTCCGGCCGCGGTGCGCTGGCGCGCGCTGTGGGCCAGTGCCCGCGCCTGGTCGACCGCCTCGTCGAGCTTGGCGAGGAATTTCTGGTAGTTTTGCCAGCGGCGCGGGTCCAGCCCCTCGCCGGCCGCGGCGAGGAACAGGGTCTGGTATTCCTCGCGGTATTGCAGGAGGAGTGCGAGGCGCTGGCCGTCCTGGCGCTCGCCGGCGATCAGCTGGCCCAACTGGCGCGCGGCCTGGTCGAGGCGCAGGCCGGACAGCTCATGCACCGACTTCAGATGGAAGCGCTTGCTCATGGGGCAAGTATAGACGCCGGTTCAGGGACTCAGCGCGCCTCGGGCAGCAGGGTCCCGAGCGCCGCGAGGCTTGCGTCCGCGTCCGCGCGCTCCTCGATCCCCTGCTGGAGAAAGGCATCCATCGGCCCATGCACCTCGATCGCCCGGTCGAGCAGGGAATCCGAGCCCGGGACATAGGCGCCGACCGCGATGAGGTCGCGCGCCCGCTGGTAGCGCGAGTACAGCTGCTTGAAGCGGCGCACGCGCTCGAGATGCGCCGGCGTGATCAGCTGGGTCATGGCGCGCGAGATCGATTGCTCGATGTCGATCGCCGGATAGTGGCCGGCGTCGGCCAGCGCGCGGTTGAGGACGATGTGGCCGTCGAGGATGGCGCGCGCCGCGTCGGCGATCGGATCCTGCGGGTCGTCGCCTTCCGTCAGCACGGTGTAGAAGGCGGTGATCGAGCCGCCGCCGACCAGCCCGTTGCCGGCGCGCTCGACCAGTTGCGGCAGCCGGGCGAACACGCTGGGCGGGTAGCCGCGCGTCACGGGCGGCTCGCCCACGGCAAGCGCGATTTCGCGCTGAGCCATCGCGTAGCGGGTCAGCGAGTCCATGATCAGCAGCACATGCTTGCCCTGGTCGCGGAAGTATTCGGCGATCGAGGTGGCGTAGGCGGCGCCCTGCAGGCGCATCAGCGGGCTGACGTCGGCCGGCGCGGCGACGACCGCCGAGCGCTTGAGCCCGTCCTCGCCGAGGTTGCGCTCGATGAACTCCTTGACCTCGCGCCCGCGCTCGCCGATCAGCCCGACGACGATGATTTCCGCGGCGGTATAGCGCGCCATCATGCCGAGCAGTACGCTCTTGCCCACGCCGGAGCCGGCGAACAGGCCGAGGCGCTGCCCGCGCCCGATCGTCAGCAGGCTGTTGATGCTGCGGATGCCGACGTCGAGCGACTGCGCGATGGGGGCGCGCTGCAGCGGGTTGAACGGCCGGCTGATGAGGGAACGTGCCGGCTTGGGCTCGAGCGGCCCGAACCGGTCGAGCGGCCGACCGTTGCCATCGACGACGCGGCCGAGCAACTGTTCGCCGACGGGCAGGTGCTTGGACCGGTCGAAGGCGCGCCGGAAGGGCTGGGCCGCCTGGCCGATGCGCGGCGGCGGCGGGGGGATTTCCAGCGGCGTCACGTGCGAGCCGGGCGCCAGTCCATACACGTCCTCGGTCGGCATCATGTAGAGGCGTTCACCGGCAAAGCCGACCACCTCGGCCTCGATCATGCCGTCGCCCGGCACCTGGATGCGACAGCCCGAGCCGAGCGGCAGCTTGAGTCCCGCGGCTTCCATGACCAGGCCGCTGATGCGGGTGAGCCTGCCGCTGGTCTGGAAGGGCATGACCTCGGCCAGCTGCTTGCGACTTTCGGCGAGCAGCGCGCGCCAGGCCTGGCAGTGCGGCGACATGGCTACTTGGTTTCCCAGGCCGACGCGATGCCGAGCTGCTCGACGACGCGCCGCCAGCGGGTCCCGACCGAGGCGTCGATCTGGCTCCCGCCGGCTTCGAGCAGGCAGTCGCCGGGCCGCAGCCCCGGTTCCTCGAGGATGCGGTGACCGGAATGCGCCAGAGCGTCGCCCAGCCAGGAGCGCACCAGAGAAGCGTCGGCGGGCGCAAGGCGGATCGCGACATGCTGGTGCGGCAGATGGGTCAACGCCTCGTTGACCACGGCGAGCAGGGTTTCGCGCCGCGCCGCGGTTTCCTGGCGCACCACCTGGCGCGCGATCTCGACCGCCAGGGCCAGCAATTCGTCGGCCACCTGCTGGTCGAATTCCTCCAGGGCTTGTTCCAGGCTGTCTGCGGCCTGGCCGATGCGGCGCGCCTCGGCCAGGGCGAGCTCCCGCCCCGCTTCGTAGCCGCTGTGCTTGCCGGCCTCGTAGCCGGCCCGATAGCCGTCCTCGCGCGCCTCGGCGCAGATGCGCTCGATCTCGGCACGGTCGAGCGGTACGTTGATCTTTTCGGCAGCGGCGGCGTGCATGGCCGCACCGTTGGCCGCGAACGCGGCGCCGTCGTCGAAACTGGCGAGCTCCCAGCGTTCCCAAGCGGTTGTCATATCATCTGATCCTCGGAGCCCTTGCCGCCCAGCTGGATCTGGCCCTCGTCGGCGAGGCGGCGGGCGATCTTGATGATTTCCTTCTGTTCGGCCTCGACCTCGGACAGCCGCACCGGCCCTTTCGATTCGAGGTCTTCCCTGAGCATCTCGGCGGCGCGCTGCGACATGTTCTTGAAGATCTTCTCGCGCAGCTCGGGCGAGGCGCCCTTGAGGGCGAGAATCAGCGAGTCGGACTGGATCTCGCGCAGCAGCAGCTGGATGCCGCGGTCTTCCACGTCGAGCAGATTCTCGAAGACGAACATCTCGTCGAGAATCTTCTGCGCCAGGTCGGGATCATATTCGCGCACGTTGTCGACGATCGAGGTTTCGGCGGCCTGGCCGACGAAGTTGAGAATCTCCGCGGCATGGCGGATGCCGCCCATCGCCGCCTTTTTCACGCTCGCCGAGGCGCCCGCCATCATGCGCGTCATGGCCTCGTTGAGCTCGCGCAGGGCGACGGGCTGCACGCCGTCGAGGGTGGCGATGCGCAGCAGCACGTCATTGCGCAGCCGTTCGGAGAACAGCTTGAGGATCTCGCCGGCATGGTCGTATTCCAGATGCACGAGAATGGTGGCGACGATCTGGGGGTGCTCGTTCTTGATCAGGTCGGCCACCGTCGCGGCATCCATCCACTTCAGGCTTTCGATGCCGGCCGTGTCGCCGCCCTGCAGGATGCGACCGATCAGGTTGGCCGCCTTGTCGTCGCCGAGCGCTTTCGTCAGCATCGCCCGGATCATGTTTTCGTCGGCCGAGAGCGCCGCGCCCTTGGCGGTATGCTGCTCGACCTCGCCGATCAACGCCTCGACCCTTTCCCGCGGCACGGACTTGATGCCGGCCATGGCATGACCGAGTTTCTGCACCTCGCGCGGGCCGAGGTGCTTGAGCACTTCCGCCGCGGCGTCCTCGCCGAGCGAGAGCAGCAGCATCGCGCTTTTTTCCAGGCCTTCCTCAGGTCCCGTTGCCACCCATCCACTCCTTGATCAGGTCGGCCACCAGCTTGGGCTCCTGCTTCGCGGCATCGCGGGCGCCCTGGAGCTTGTCCTCGAAGGGGCGGCCGGCCTGAATGCCGCCGGCATGGACGCTCTGCCGCGCCGCGGCGGCTGTCGCGGCGGCCTTGCGTTCCGCCTCGGCGCGCTGGGCCGCCGCGGCGAACATCTCGAACACCGGCTTGAGCAGCTTGGCCCACACCAGCAGGGCGATCAGGGCGAAGACGAGATACTTTCCCGCCTCCTTGGCGAGGGCGATGGTTACCGGATCCTGCCACGGCGGCGTCTCCGGGAGCGCTTCGACCTCGCTCAGGACGAAGCTGGCGGCGGCGACGTTGATCGTGTCGCCGCGCTGCTCGTTGAAGCCAACCGATTCGCGCACCAGATCCTCGATGCGCTTGAGCTCCTCGGCGCTCGGCGCCACCGGCTTGCCGGGCCTGCCGTCGCTGCCGGGGGGGCGCTTGTGATTCACCGCGACGGCGACGGACAGCCGCTTGACCGCGCCCGGCGCGCCGCGCGTGTGGCGCACGGTCTTGTCCAGCTCGTAATTGATCGTCGCGTTGCGGGTAAAGTTGCCCGCCGCGCCCGCGCCGGCGCCAGCCGCCGCGCCGACCGGCGGG
>JAGXSN010000235.1 GCA_018333815.1 Sulfuritalea sp.
CCCGCCAGCGCGGCGATCACCGCCCAGCCGCGCGCCGCACCGATGCGGCGCCGGTAGAGCAGGGCCGAGAGGACGGTGACGATGGCCGGATACAGATAGAGCAGCAAGCCCACCAGACCGGCGCTGGCGTATTTGAGCGCGGCGAAATAACAGAAGGACTGGCCGACATAACCGAGCGCCCCCATGGCCACCAGCCAGAGCAGATCCGGGCCGCGCGGCCAGCGCATGCCGAGCAGCACTCCCCAGGCGGCGAGCAACAGGCCGGCGATGACGAAGCGCAGGAACAGCATGCTCGTCAGCGACACCGCTTCCTGGTAGGCGATCTTGGCGAAAATCGCCATCGCGCCGAACCCGGTCGCGGAAACCGCGATCCACGCCACTCCCTGCCAGCGTTCCCTGCCCGTTCTTGCTGTATTCATCGAGCGCCAGTTTACCCCGCGGGACATCGGCGATAATGCCGGACATGAAATTGAGCGTCGCCGCATTCCGCGCCTGGCCGCAGAAGAAGATCACCCTGCTCGGCATGTCCGGCGTCGGCAAGACCAGGCTGTCCTCGCTGCTGCGCGCGCACGACTGGTTCCACTACTCGGCCGACTACCGCATCGGCAAGCGCTATCTCGACGAACCGATCCTCGACCTGATCAAGCAGCAGGCGATGCAGGCGCCTTTCCTGCGCGACCTGCTGCGGCGCGACTGGATCGACATCAAGAACAACATCAAGGTCGACGATCTCGGCCCGGTGCTGTCCTTCGTCGGCAAGCCGGGCGATCCCGCGCGGGGCGGCATTCCGTTCGCCGAGTTCGTGCGCCGGCAGGCTCTCTATCGCGCCGCCGAAATCGCCTCGGCGCACGACGTGCCGGAGTTCGTGAAGAAGGCCCAGGACATCTACGGTTACGCGCACTTCGTCAATGACGCCGCGGGCAGCCTGTGCGAGCTCGACGCTCCGGCCGTCATCGACCTGCTGGCCGCGCACACCCTGATCCTCTATATCCAGGTGACGACGCCGCAGGAAGAGGTCGAGCTGATCCGGCGCGCCCAGTCCGACCCGAAGCCGCTCTACTTCCGTCCGGCCTTTCTCGCCCAGCAGCTGCCCGGTTATCTGACCGAACACGGGCTGACGGACATCGCCCAGGCCGATCCAGACGACTTCACCCGCTGGATCTTCCCGCGCCTGTTCCACGCGCGCATTCCGCGCTACGAGGCCATCGCGCGGCCGCACGGCTACACGGCGACCTCGGCGGAAATCGCCGCCGTGCGGGACGAGCGGGACTTTCTGGAACTGCTGGAACGCGTGATCGACCGCGCCGGCTGAACGGCGGGTCAGAACCCGCCGTCGCCCGCGCCATGCACATGGCCATGGGCGACTTCCTCGTCGGTCGCGGCGCGCACTCCGCTCACCGTGCAGGAGAACACCAGCGCCATGCCGGCGAGCGGATGGTTGCCGTCGAGCATCACCCGGTCATCGACGATGTCGGTGACGCGATAGGTGACGAAGTCGTCCTGGTCCGCTCCCGGGGGCGCGCCCTCGAACTGCATGCCGATCCGGATCTCTGCGGGAAAACTGGAGCGCGGCTCGACCTGCAGCAGGTCGGCGTCGTATTCGCCGAAGGCTTCGTCGGGCTGGAGCTTGACCTGGACGGCGTCGCCGGTCCGCTTGTCCTGCAGCGCCTCCTCGATCTTCGGAAAGATGTCGTCGAAACCGCCGTGCAGGTAGATGATCGACCGCTCGCCCGCGTCGACCAGGACGCCGTCGGGGTCGGTGACCTGATAATCGATCGTCACGACGGTGTTCGGTTTGATCTGCATGGGTGCTCCCCTGTCAGGCTTTCGCCTTGCCTTTGTGGTTGAGTTCTTTGACGAGCCGGAAAACCTCCGCGGCGTGGCCCTTGGCATGCACGTCGTAGAACGCGTGCCGCACGATCCCCTGCTTGTCGATGATGAAGGTGGAACGGATCAGGCAGAGCTTCTTGTGGCCCTCCTGCACGCGAAAGTGCATCACGCCGAATTTGCGGCACACCTCGCCGTCCGCGTCGGACAACAGGCGGACCGAGAGGCCGTTCCGGTCGCGGAAATCGGCATGGACGAGGCAGTCGTCGCGCGAAACGCCGATGACCGCGCAGCCGAGGCGGTTGAACTCGCTCTCGTGATCGGAAAAGTCGATCGCCTCGAGGGTGCAGTATGGCGTGCCGTCTTTCGGGTAGAAGAACAGCACAACATGCTGCTTGCCGAGCAGCGAGGCCGACTCGAACATCTCCATGTCGGCATCGGGCAGGGTGAAGAGCGGTGCGGCTTGTCCAGGCTGGAGCATGTCGTGTCTCCGCAAAAGTTGGCGGATTCTAACCGGAGAAAGGCCGGCCACAACGCGCGCGGAAGGCGTATGCCGGCTACCCCGCGTCGTGCAGCGGCAGGGGCCGGCGGCGCGACAGCATGACCAGCGCACGCCATGCCGCCGCCGCGGCGATCAGATGCTTGACGGTGTGGCCGGAGATCAGCCCGGTCAGATCGAAGATCCAGCGGTCCATCCGCTCCGCGGCCAGGGCCGCTCCATAGAGGGCCAGCACGACGAGCACGTCGCCCGTGCGGCTGTAACGCGGCGGAAACAGCGCGAGGAGCAGAAGGATCAGCACGCTCGGGTAAAAGTGCATGAACCCGTAGGCGCGCAGATCGCCCTGCCCCGCGTGCTCGCTCCAGAGCCACCCGACCACGACAGCCATCCCGCAGCACACGAGCAACGGCAGTGCGACGAGCCCCGCGCGCGCGCCGATGCGCTCGCCGATCTGGATCGCAAGCCAGGCCATGAACAGCACGCTCAGCGCGAGACGGTCCCAGAACAGGCTGGCATTGTCGGGCGCCAGATGGTACCAGGCGGAAGCGGGCCCGAGCAGGACCAGGGCGAGGAAGAAGACCAGCCAGGGCCAGCGTTCGCGCCCATCATGGAAGACGGGACGCCGCGCGGAGGCGAACAGGCGTGCCAGACCCGCCGCGCCGATCAGGGAGAACAGGGCGTTGCTGGCCACGTTGGCGAAATGCGGCACGCCCAGCCAGGTGCGCTGGTCGGCGAAGTCGTGATAGTCGAGCCATTGCGGCAGCGGGGGCACGCAGGCGAACAGGGCCGCCGCGACGAGCAGCGTCGGCAGGATCAGCCCAAAGCCGACGCGGCCGCGCCTACCCACTTCTTTCCCGTTCGGCGAGCAGGGCGTCGACCGCGCGCGCCATGCGCACGATGTCGGGCAATTCCACGGTCAGGAAGCGCCAGCTCAAGACATGCGAGAGAGAGATGTCCACGTGGCCGAGAACGGCGTCGAGCAGGAAAACGCGGGCCTGCGAAGGCGGGAAGGCCGCCGCCAGGGCCAGACTCTCCGGCCAGGGAATGAGGGTGTCGTTGCGGCCGTGCACCAGGATCAGTCGCGCCTCCAGCCCGCCCAGATCCTTGTCATGGAGGGACAGGGCGGCGAGATCCGCGCGCATGCGCGCCGGCAGCGCCGCGTAACGCTCCGCGAAATTTTCCGGGGTGGAGTGCTCGATCAGATCGTAGACCGCCCGCCCCGGAGGGGCGAGACGCGCGGCGAGATCGGCGAGGTCGGCGGCGCGATCCTGGATGCGGCGTTCGGCCATGGCGCTCAGCAAGGCCGCGTCGCCCGCGCCGAGGTAGGCCAGGGCGGACGAAGCCAGCACCAGCTTGCCGTAGTCGTCCGGGCGCAAATGGTGCCACTCGCCTGCGGCGCGGAAATAGCCGGTGGTGAAGTAGCGCACCGCCCGCCTGAGATCGTAATAGCCGCCCACGCCGACGATGAAGCGCGGCCGCACGCCCTCCTCCAGTGCGGCGAGCACCGCCGGCCCCACGCCGTAGCTGAACGCCACCATCCCCGCCCGCCCCGCCGGAGCGAGGTCCGGCCGGCCGGCGAGCCAGACGAAGGCATCGGCCACCACGTCGGCATCCGCAGGGTGGATGCGCAACTGGCGAAAGCCGGGAATTTCCGGCACCAGCACGGCGAACCGCGCGCGCGCCAGCGTCTGGGCGAAAGCCACGATGCGCGCCTCATCCTTGCCCTGCGGCACCGCCCCGGGGACCAGGACGATGGCGGCAAGCGGAGCGGCCGCGCCGGGCGTGTAGAGATCGCCGGAACGTTCGCGGCCGGCGACGGTAAAGCGCACCGGAGAGCGCAGCGGCGTTTCGGTCTGCGCCTTGAGCCGCGACGGACCCGGGCCCGCGGCCACGTCGGCCAGAACCCGGGCGGACTCCCAATGCCGCGCCGGTGAACAGGCGGAAAGAACGAGCAGGGACAGGACCAGCGCCAGCATGGGCAGCCGGGCCGACAATCCGTCCCGCGTCAGGGCGTGCGTCTTTGTCGTCATGGATCGGCGCAGGCCGGGCCGCTCAGATCAGGTTGGCCTGCGTCTCGCCGTTGCGACCGGCGGGCGCGTAGATGCGATAGGTGTTGCGCCCGCCTGCCTTGGCCGCGTAGAGCGCGCTGTCCGCGTTGCGCAGCAGCTGTTCGATCTCCCTGCCGTGGACCGGATAGAGCGCAATGCCGACGCAGCCGGAGATCCGCGCCGTTCCCGCGTCGAGCGGATAGGGCTGGTTGAGCAGAGCCACCGCGCGCCGGGCCACCTGCTCCGCTTCGTCGTCGTCGGTCATCTCGGTCAGGATGATCGCAAATTCGTCGCCGCCCAGGCGCGCCACCGTGTCGGTCTCGCGCACGCAACTCGTCAACCGCTGCGCGGCCTCGCCGAGCAGCTGGTCGCCGGCGCTGTGGCCCAGCGAGTCGTTCACGTCCTTGAAGCGGTCCAGGTCGATGAACAGGAGCGCGAAGTGGCGGCGATAGCGCCGCGCCTGATTGATGGCGAGCTGCAGACGATCCATGAACAGGACGCGATTCGGCAGTTCGGTCAGCGCGTCGTGGTGGGCCTGGAAACGCAGCTGCTCCTCGGCTTCCTTGCGCCGCGTGATGTCGTGGAACACGGCGAGGTGCCGCACGCAACCTTGTCCATTCGGGATTCTGGTGATGGACAGCCATTCGACGCGGATGTCGCCGTTCTTGTAGCGGTTCCATATCTCGCCCTCCCAGTGCGCAACCCGGTTCAGATTATCCCAAAGATTGCGATAGAACTCGGCGCCGTGGCGGCCCGACTTCAGCAGGCGCGGGTTGCGCCCCATCACCTCGGCCGGCGTGTAGCCGGTGATGGCGGTGAACGCCGGATTGACGCGCACGATGTTGTTGTCGGCATCGGTGACGATAATGGCCTCGGCGGCGCTCTCGAACACCGTATCGGCCAGGCGCAAGGCCTCGTCCTGGCGTCGGCGCGCCGCGACCTCCTCCTGCAGGGCGGCGTTGCGCTCGCCGAGTTCGCGCGTGCGCTCCCTCACGGTTTCCTCGAGCCGGGCGGTGACTTCGGCCAGTTTCCGATGCTCCTGCCGGGTGCGCATGAACTGGAGAGCCCAGAACCCCCCCATCAACCCTGCGACCGCCAGGGCCGAACTCAATGCGACCCAGTACCACGCACACACCGTTATCGCGCCCATAAAACCATTATGGCAAAACGGGCTCCGATTGCCAGGGCAGGACTCGATCAGAGCGACTCAAGCCTCGCGCAATCGCTCGATCACCCGACCGGCGAAGGCGCCGCGCATGGCGATCCGGCCGGCCAGGCCGACACCGATCAAGCCGGCGACGACCCCAATGAGCAGGTAGTCGATCGAGGGCAGATAGTCGAGCTGGAACGCCCAGCGCGCCAGGGCCGCACCGATCGCGCTGGCGCCGAGCCCGGCAAGCAGGCCGGCGAGCAAGCCCAGCGCCGCGAACTCGGCCAGCACCACCTGGCGCAACTGGCTGCGCCGCCCGCCCAACGCGCGCAGGACGGCCAGCTCGTGGCTGCGCTCTCCGCCGCTCGCCTCGATGGCCGCATAGAGGACCAGCAGTCCGGCGACCAGCGAGAACAGGAACACGACCTGCACCGCATTGATCGCCTGTGCGAGCATCGTCTGCACCTGGCGCATGATGGCATCGAGCTCGATCACGGTGAGGTTGGGAAACTGGCGCACCACCTCGGCGGTCAGGTTTTGCCCTTGCGCGGACTGATGAAAGGCGGCAATGAAGCTGGTCGGCTGGTCGGCCAGCGCCCCGGCGGGAGTGATGACGAAAAAGTTGATCCGCATCGAGTCCCATTCGAGCTGGCGCAGCGAGGTGACCGTGCCGGAGAAGCGTCGTCCGGCGACCTCGAAAACCAGTTCGTCGGCCAGCCCGAGCCCCAGCGTCTTGGCGAGGCCCTGTTCGAGGGAGAATTGCAGCGCGCCGCCATCGGCATGCCAGCGTCCGGCGACGACGCGGTTTCCCGCGGGCAGATCGTCGCGGCTGGACAGGTTGAATTCGCGCTCGACCAGCCGTCGGGCGCGGTCGTCCTCGTAGTCCTGCGGCGCGACGGCCCGGCCATTGACCTGCACCAGCCGGCCGCGCACCATCGGTTCGAGGCGCGGCGCCGCCAGGCCGGCGGCGGAGAAGAAGGCGGCGAGCGCCTGCTCCTGTCCGGGCTGGATGTTGAGCAGGAAACGGTTGGGCGCATCGGGCGGAAGCTTCCCCTGCCAGGCGGCGAGCAGATCGTTCTTCGCCAGGGTGAGCAGCAGCAGCGTGGTCAGGCCCAGCGCGAGCGCGACGATCTGCACCAGCGTCGCGCCGCCGCGCCGGCGCAGGCTGGCCAGGCCGATGCGCCAGCCGACCGTCGGCGCGTGCGCCGCCAGACCCGTCGCCAGTCCGAGCAAGGCCCGGCCCGCCAGCGCGAACGCGGCAAGGGCGGCGATAAAACCGCCCAGCACGACCGCGCCGAGCCGCACCTCGCCGGCGACCCAGAACATCAGGGCGGCCAGGCAGCCCATGCCGACGAAGTAGGAAGCCATCGTCAGGGGCTCGGCGTCCGTCCATTCCCGGCGCAGCACGCGCACGGTCGGCACCGACTTGAGCCGCAGCAGGGGCGGAACGACGAATCCCAGCACCAGCACGAACACGACGGCAGAGCCCTGCAGCCAGGGCAGGACGCCCGGCGCGGGCAGGCTCCCCGCCATCAGGCCGGCCAGCAGGGCCTGCATCAGGTATTGCACCAGATAGCCGCAGGCGCCGCCGACGAGGATGGCGACCAGACCCAGCACGACGAATTCGCCGCCGTGGATCAGCAGGATCTGCCGCTCGCTGGCGCCCAGGCAGCGCATCACCGCGCAGGCATCCAGATGCCTCTGCATGTAGCGGCGCGCCGCCATGCCCACGGCGACGGCCGCGAGCACTACCGTCAGCAGGGCGGCCAGGCGCAGGAAACGCTGCGCCCGGTCGACGATGATGCGCACGTCGGGACGCGCGTTTTCCAGCCCCTCGATGCGCTGGCCGCGCTCCAGGCGGGCGGTTGCCCAGGCGCGGAAAGCCGCCACGGCCGCATCCTCCCCCGCCACGTGCAAGCGCCAGACGATGCGGCTGCCGGGCTGGACCAGTCCGGTCGCGGGCAGGTCGTCGAGACGGATGATCGCGCGCGGCGCGATGGCGAAGGGGTTGATGCCGCGATCCGGATCGAGCGTGACCACCGCCGCCACTTCCGCATCGAGCGCGCCGACGCGCAGCCGCGCGCCGGCGGCGTCTCCGAGGGCGCCGGCCAGCCTTTCGTCCGGCCACACCGTGCCGGGCGCAGGAATTCCCGCCGTCCCGCCGGCGCCGACTTCGCGGCGCGGGGCGACGCGCAGGGCGCCGCGCAGGGGGTAGCCCGCCGAAACCGCCATGATCTCGGCCAGACGCAGTCCGGCTGCGCTGCTCACCATGCTGAACAGCTTGACGCTTTCGGCAACTTGCAAGCCGTGTTGCCGCGCCCGGTCGCGCACGGCGTCCGGCCAGGGGCGATCGGCGGAAAGCAGGAGATCGCCGCCGAGCAGCGTGCGCGCCTCGAGTTCGACGGCGCGCTGCACGCGGTCGGCGAGAAAGCCGACGCTGGTCAAGGCCGCGACCGCCAGCGCCAACGCGACGAACAGCACGGTCAGCTCACCGGCGCGCAGGTCGCGCGCCAGCATGCGCAGCATCAGACGCAGGGTGTTCACAGCGCGCGCAAAACCTCGATGGCCTGCTCGATGCGCTCCAGGGCGATCGCCTCGATGCCCTTGATCGGCTGCCTGGGCGCGTTGGCCTTGGGAATCAGCGCCCGCGTGAAACCGAGCTTGGCGGCTTCCTTGAGCCGCTCCTGGCCGCGCGGCGCGGGACGGATCTCGCCGGCCAGGCCGACTTCGCCGAAGACCACCAGCTTCGCGGGCAAGGGCTTGTTCCGCAGGCTGGAGACGATCGCCAGCAGCACGGCCAGATCGGCCGCCGGCTCCTGGATGCGGACGCCGCCGACCGCATTCACGAACACGTCCTGGTCGCCGCAAACTACCCCGGCATGGCGATGCAGCACGGCGAGCAGCATGGCGAGGCGCTGCGACTCCAGCCCGACGGTCAGGCGCCGCGGATTGCCGCCCATCGCGTTATCGACGAGCGCCTGGATCTCGACCAGCAGCGGCCGCGTGCCTTCCTGGGTGACCAGCACGCAGCTGCCCGCCACGTCCTGCGCGTGCAGCGACAGGAACAGCGCGGAAGGATTCGACACGCCCTTGAGGCCCTTGTCGGTCATGGCAAACACGCCCAGCTCATTGACCGCGCCGAAGCGGTTCTTGCAGGCGCGCACCAGGCGGAAGCTCGAATGCGTGTCGCCCTCGAAATACAGCACGGTGTCGACGATGTGCTCGAGCACGCGCGGGCCGGCCAGCGCCCCCTCCTTGGTCACGTGACCGACGAAGATGATGCCCACGCCGGTCTGCTTGGCGAAGCGGGTCAGCTGCGCCGCGCACTCGCGCACCTGCGCGACCGAACCGGGCGCGGATTGGAGCGCGTCCGACCAGAGCGTCTGGATCGAGTCGATCACCGCGACCACCGGTTTTTCTTCCTGCAGCGATGCGACGATCTTCTCGAGGTTGATCTCGGGCAGCAGCCGCAGGCCGGCCGCCGGCAGTTGCAGGCGCCGGGCGCGCAGGGCGACCTGCTC
>JAGXSN010000236.1 GCA_018333815.1 Sulfuritalea sp.
CGCCAGCCGATGGTCGACGCGTCCATCGGCTTGGCGCTGGTCTTCAACGGCACGATTTACAACTATCCGGAGCTGCGCCACGAACTGATCGGGCGCGGCCGCGTGTTCTTCTCCGACGGCGACACCGAGGTGATCCTGCGCGCCTATGCCGAGTGGGGCGAGTCCTGCGTCGAGCGCCTGCACGGCATGTTCGCCTTCGCCCTCTGGGATGGCGCCAGGCTGTTCCTCGCGCGCGACCGGCTCGGCATCAAACCGCTCTACTTCGCGCGCACCGACCGCTTCTTCCGCTTCGCCTCGAATACCCAGGCGCTGCTGGCGGCGGGGGAAATCGACACTTCGCTCGATCCGGTGGCGCTGCACCACCAGTTCATGCTGCATGCCTCGGTGCCGGCGCCGTTCACAGTGCTCAAGGGCATCCGCAAGCTCGAGCAGGGCACGACGCTGACCATCGATGCCGCTGGCCGGACGACCGAAAAACGCTACTGGACGCTGACGGCGCAGCGCCCCGCCGCGGCCAAGAGCGAACAGGAATGGACGGAAGCGATCCACGCCGCGCTGCGCCTCGCGGTCAAAAAGCGCATCGAGATCGCCGACGTCAAGGTCGGCGTGCTGCTCTCGGGCGGGCTCGATTCCTCGCTGCTCGTCGCGCTGCTGGCCGAGCAGGGCGTGCCCGACCTGATGACCTTCTCGGTCGGCTTCGAGGACCAGCCGGAAGAGCGCGGCAACGAGTTCGAATACTCCGATGCGGTCGCCGACCACTTTGGGACAAGGCATCACAAGTATGCGATCCCGAACAGCGAGGTCCTGCGCCGTCTGCCCGAGGCCGTCGACTGCATGGCCGAGCCGATGGTCAGCCAGGACGCCGTTTCCTTCTACCTGCTGGCCGAGCGGGTGAGCCGGACCGTCAAGGTGGTGCAGAGCGGGCAGGGCGCCGACGAGGTGTTCGCCGGCTATTCATGGCATGCGAAGATGACGGCCGAGTCGGGACCGTTCGTGGAACGCCTCAAGCGCCACTACTTCGACCGCGACCACGCCGAGTTCGCCGCGATGCTGGAAGCGCGCCACCAGGTCGGCGACGTGACCTCGGAATTGTTGGCCGCGAAGCTGGCCGAACCCTTTGCCGACGAATTCATCGACCGGCTGCTGCGCGCCGAGGCGACCCTGCTGATCACCGACGATCCGGTCAAGCGCGTCGACAACATGACCATGGCCTGGGGCCTGGAGGCGCGCGTGCCCTTCCTCGATCATCACCTCGTCGAACTCGCCGCGCAGATGCCGCCGGAACTCAAGCTGGGCTCGGGCGGCAAGCACGTCCTCAAGACAATCGCGCGCGGCCTGCTGCCCGACAGCGTGATCGACCGGCCCAAGGGCTACTTCCCGATGCCGGCGCTGAAATACGTACGCGGCGAATTCCTCGATTTGATGCGCGGCATCCTCGATGCGGAGGCCTGCCGCCGGCGCGGCATCTACCGGCGCGACTACGTCGACAAACTGCTCGCCGAGCCGGACAAACACCTGACGCGCATCCAGGGCAGCAAGCTCTGGCACCTCGCGCTGCTGGAATACTGGCTGCAAAGGAACGTCGACGGAACGCGGTGAACGTGTTCGGCAGAGCCGAATCCCTCGCTTTGCTCGGGACCGCCACTTCGTGGCGTCCTGCGCCCTGCGGGCTGGTCGGTGCTGGCGGGAGGGCGGCTAACGCCAGTCGTTTCCCGGAATTATTCGCCTCATGAACTCATCGAACATTGGCACGGTGAATACCGCGTCGCCGTGGTTCGGACTCCACACCATGCCCTTGGCGATCAAGGAGCTGCGGGTCGGGGCCAGCGAAGACACGTCGGCACTGAAACAGGCCGCGATATCGCCAGATCGATGAGGCCCCGCCCCCAACTCTGCCATGGCGCGAAGATATTTCTTCTCCTTGGGCGTGAGTCGATCGAAACGCACCCGGAAGAAACTCTCGTCCAATGCCGCGACAGCCGTAACGGAGGCGATGCTTACTGCATCAACGTCAATCGGCGATGCCTGCGCCGCGCGCCATGTGTGGCTCCCCCACTGCTGTAGGAAGTAGGCATAGCCTTGGGTGACTTGAAGGATTTGGCTCAAGGCCTGGTCGGTGATGCCGACGCCCTCGTTCTCCAGAGGCTTCTCGATGGCGAGGCGTGCCGCCGGAGGGGGGAGCGGCCCAATGGCGGGAAAGTCGAATAATCTTTCCGCGTACGACTTGGCGTTTCCCATGCGGCCGCGCAGTTGCGGCAAGCCGGCGCCGACCAGTATGACCGGCAACTGCCGTTGCCCGGTGCGGTGCATTGCCGTGATAAGCGCCGCCAACTGCGGCTCTTCGACATATTGCAGCTCGTCGATAAAAATTGCCAACGCCGTGCCAGCCGATTTTGCCGCCAAACCCACCTGTTCGAAAAGAGCTTGCAGGTCGTGTTCAAGATCGCCGTTGTCGGCCAATCCGGGCTCGGGATCGTAATCGATGCCGACTTCGATGTCGCCGAAAGTAAGCTTGAGTTTGCCGGCGAATCCCGCCAACGCCCGCAGTCCGCGCACCGCATAGTCCTTGGCGGCCGCAATCTGGCTCAGGCGCAACAGCGCCTGGCGCAGCTGTGGCGCAAGCAGCGCCGGAAGAGAGCGCCGTTCGGGCGCTTCGACCCGGATCGTATGGATGCCGGCAGCTTCGGCGTCCTCTCGTACGCGGTCCAGGAGAACCGTCTTGCCGACACCCCGCAGACCGACCAACATCGCGCTCTTGGCGGGACGGCCGATTCTGGCGCGTTCAAGCGCTATGCGCAGAGACTCACGCAGCTCGGCGCGACCGGCGAGTTCGGGGGGCGGAGTGCCGGCGCCGGGCGAAAATGGATTGCGAATGGGGTCCATGCCGCGAAGTTTATATAAAGATTAAGAGAGTTACAACAATTAAATAACTTTACAAATTTCGCTATAAATGCCGGTGGAGCGATTCAAGCGGATCGCTAAGAAAAGGCGGCGACAGCAGCTTGAAGAGTCGGCGCTGGCGGGACGGCAGCTGTGTCCCGGCATGCTCCCGCCCGCTATCATGGCGCCCATCATGGACCTGATCGATCCGCGCACCTTCCTGCTCGTCGCCAACCTGCTCGGCCTGCTCTGCGCGCTGGTGCTGTGGGTGCAGGCAAGGAGCTTCCCGGACGACATCCATGGCCTGCGCCACTGGGCGCTGGCCGTCGTGCTGATCGGCTGCGCGTCCGGGCTGGCCTCGCTGCGCGGCCTGGTGCATGACGGCATCGCCATCGTGCTGGCCAGCGGCCTGCTGCTGTTCGGCCAGTTGCTGCTGATCACCGGTTTGCAGCGCTATGCCGGCCACGCGCCGGTCTGGCGGCCGACGCTCGACGTGATCGGCGCGGCCCTGCTGCTGATCGTCTTCCTGACCTTTGGCACGCACAGCTACCCGGGCCGCACTTTCATCATGGCGTTGGCGCATCTCGGTTTCTTCGGCTACGGCGCCTGGCTGTCCTGGCGCGCCGAGCCGCGCGGCTTCGGCAGCCGCTTCCTCGCGGCGGCCTTTCTGCTGGGCGCAGCCGTTGCGGCCTGGCGCATCGCCACCCTGTCTTCCGGCGCCGGCATGGCGGACGACGCGTTCGACCGCAACCTGATCCAGCAGGTCTATCTCGGCATGTTCTCGCTGGGCGTGCTGGCGCTGTCGATCGGTTTCATCCTGCTTGCCAACGAGCGCCTGCGCGAGGAACTCGAATTCATGGCGACGCGCGACCCGATGACCGGCCTGCTCAACCGTCGCGCCTTCTTCGCCCGCGCCGCGGTCGAGTGGGCGCGCAGCGTGCGTTCGGGCCGGCCGCTGGCGGTAGTGACCGCCGACATCGATTTCTTCAAGAAAGTGAACGACGCCCACGGCCACCACGTCGGCGATCAGGTCATCAGGGATTTCGCGCGGCGCGCATCCGGGCTGCTGCGCGTGCCGGACGTCCTGGCGCGTTTCGGCGGCGAGGAGTTCGTCATTCTGCTGCCGGATACCGACCGCGCCAGCGCCCTGCATGTCGCCGAGCGGATTCGCAGGGAAGCGGGCACGCAGCGCGACAGGGCGCTGCCGCCTTACACGGCCAGCCTGGGCGTGGCAGTGACACGGGGTCGTGCCGGCGAGGCGGCGGACATCGAAGCGCTGATTGCGGCAGCGGACGCCGCCCTCTACCGGGCCAAGCAGGGCGGACGCAACCGCGTCGAGTCCTGACCGGCGCTACAATCCGCGCCCCGTTCTCCTTCCCGTTTTCCCATGCCCCAAAAGGTTTTCATCCGCACCTTCGGCTGCCAGATGAACGAGTACGACTCGGACAAGATGGTCGACCTGCTCGGATCGATGGGTGTCGAGCGTACCGATGATGTCGAAGCGGCGGACATCATCCTCTTCAACACCTGCTCGGTGCGCGAGAAGCCGCAGGAGAAGGTGTTCCACGACCTGGGCCGCGTCAGGAAACTCAAGGAGGCGAAGCCCGGCCTGCTGATCGGCGTCGGCGGTTGCGTCGCCAGCCAGGAGGGCGCGCACATCGTCGCGCGCGCGCCCTACGTCGACCTCGTGTTCGGCCCGCAGACCCTGCACCGCCTGCCGGCGCTGATCGCGGCGCGGCGCGCTTCCGGCCAGGCGCAGGTCGATGTCTCCTTTCCCGAGATCGAGAAGTTCGACAGGCTGCCGGCAGCCCGGGTCGAGGGCGAGGCGGGATCTGCGGCCTTCGTCTCGGTGATGGAAGGCTGCTCGAAGTTCTGCACCTTCTGCATCGTGCCCTACACGCGCGGCGAGGAAGTCTCGCGCCCGCTCGACGACGTGCTCGCCGAGGCGCGCGCGCTGGTCGCGCAGGGCGTCAGGGAAGTGACGCTGCTCGGCCAGAACGTGAACGCCTATCGCGGCGGAACCGCGGAGGGCGACACGGTGGACCTCGCCTTCCTCGTCGAGACCCTCGCGGCGATGCCCGAAATCGAGCGCATCCGCTACACCACCTCGCATCCGCGCGAGATGACGCAGCGGCTCATCGACATGCACGCGCATCCCAAGCTCGCGCCGCACCTGCACCTGCCGGTGCAGTCCGGCTCCGACCGCGTGCTGGCGGCGATGAAGCGCGGCTACACGGTACTCGAATACAAGTCGCTGGCAAGGAAGCTGCGGGCCGCGCGGCCGGATCTCTCGCTGTCCACCGACTTCATCGTCGGCTTCCCCGGCGAGACGGCGGAGGACTTCGAGAAGACCATGAAGCTCATCGACGAGATCGGCTTCGACGCGAGCTTCTCCTTCATCTTCAGCCCGCGTCCCGGCACCCCGGCCGCCGAGATGGCCGACGACACCCCGGCCGAACTCAAGACGCAGCGGCTGATGCGCCTGCAGAAGCGCATCGAGGAACTCGCCTTCGCGGTTGCCGAAGCCATGGTCGGCACGGCGCAAAAGGTGCTGGTCGAAGGCCGCGCGAAGAAGGACGCGCACGAACTCGCCGGCCGCACCGCCAACAACCGCGTGGTGAACTTCAAGGGCAGCGAGCGGCTGATCGGCCAGTTCGTCACCGTGACGATCACCGCCGCGCTGCCGCACAGCCTGCGCGGCGAGGTGGCGGCGCGGGAATCCTGACGGATCGGATCGTCGGCGCGCTGAAAGCGGCGGTGTTCTTCCCGCGCCGCGCCGCAGATCAGGCCAAGGCGGAGGCAGCAGCCGAACCGCTGCCTTCCAGCCGGAAACCCACGCAGCCGTCCCGGTTCTGCGCGAGGCTGAGGCGGTAACCGGCCTGCTCCGCCTGGCGGGCGCACTGGTAAAGGCCGATGCCGAAGCCGTCCTCCGTGGGCACGCGCTCGCTCAGCAGCCGGCCCGCCAGGGATTCCGGTATCGCAGCGCCATCATCGGTGACGTCCAGCCGGGTCCCGCTCCGGTCGCAGGCGAGGCGCACTTCCACCCTGACGCCGGGCTGCCGGCGACGTTTGGCGGTCACGTTCTGCAGCAGGTTTTCGGCGACGCTCGAAAAGAGCGCGGCATCCTCCACCACGCCGGCCGCCACGTCGCCCACCCCGACAAAGGTTGTGTGGCCGTCCGCGTAGCGGCCTTCCAGCGACGCCAGCCACTCGGCAGCCGGCAGCGGCTCCGCCGGCCCCGCTCCGCCCGGCTCGACC
>JAGXSN010000237.1 GCA_018333815.1 Sulfuritalea sp.
GGCTCCGCCGCCGGGCCGGCCGCGCCGGATGCCGCCGGCCAGATCGAGAAGCTCGCGCTGCTGCCCGGATTCGACATCGCGCGCGGGCTGCGCTCGGTGCGCGGCAAGCGCAGCCTGTATCTGTCCCTGCTGCTGCAGCTGGTCGAAGGCCACCGCGAGGAGCCGGCGCGCATCCTCGGCCTGTTCGCCGCAGGCAGCCGCGCAGAGGCGCGGCGCCTGGCCCACGGGCTCAAGGGCGCGGCCGCCACGCTCGGCCTGACGGCAATCGCCCGCAGCGCCACCCGCCTCGACGCCCTGCTGCGCGATCCCGCCGCGCCGGTGGAACCCGCCCTGGTCGAACGGCTGACCGACGATCTGGCCGCAGACTTCGCCAGCCTGAACGCCGCCTTGATCCGGCCCGCGCAACCGGCGGCGGAAGCGGCGGCGGTCGATCCCGTGCTCTTCGAGACCCTGACGCGCACGCTCGTCGGCCTGCTCGAAAGCGGCGACATCGCCGCCCAGTCCTACTTCGGCGGCCATGCGGCGCAGTTCCGGGCGATGCTGGACCGGCGCGACTTCGCCCGCATCGAACACGCGCTGCATGCCTTCCACTTCGAAACGGCGCTCGTCGTCCTGCGCGCCTGCCGTCCGGCTAGCGCCGACCTGCCGGACGGGACAGCTTGAACAGCTTCCGGTGCATGCGTTCGAGGTTGATGTTGAGCATGCGGAACAGGCCGCGCATGAAGCTGTAGGCCTGGCGCGGATGGGTCTCGAGCAGCAGCTCGAAATCGTCGGGCCGGATCGCATAGACCGTCGTCGGCCCCTTGGCGCGCAACCTGACCTGGCGCGGCGTGCGCTCGACGAAGGAGCGGATGCCCGCCGAGTCGCCGGGCTTCATCGTGTTGACCACGCGCCGGCGGCCATCGGTGCGGGCGATCACCTCGAGGCAGCCCTCGACGAGGAAAAACAGCGTGCTGTCGGTGTCGCCCTCCTCGACCAGCACCTCGCCGTCCGCCAGATCGCGCACGTTCATCACCGTCACCAGCGCTTCGCAATCCATGTCGCTCAGATACCTGCCGAGTTCGGAATTCCTGATCGGCAGGCGGGCGGGCAGGCGTTCCTCGGAGAAATTCATGGCGGGGTCTCGGATTGGGGAGGGAAAAAGTATAGCCAGCCCACTGCGTTCCGCTCCATAGTTTGATTTTTATCCGGAATAGGCTTTTTCTATGGCGCAATGCAGCAGGACGGACGCAGGGCGGATCGATGCGGTTCAAGCGGTTCAATTTGCATGGTAAGCTAACCCGCGTTAGTTCATTGCGAGGCGCCACCATGCTTACGGTCAACATTCACGACGCCAAGACCCAGCTTTCCCGCCTGGTCGAGCATGCGGCGAAGGGAGAGGCATTCATCATCGCCAAGGCCGGCAAGCCGATGGTCAAGGTGGTGCCGCTCGATCACGCCGACCTGGGCACGGCGCAACGCATCGGTTTCATGGCGGGCGAGTTCTCGGTGCCCGACGACTTCGACCAGATGGGCGGCGACGCCATCGCCGAACTGTTCGCCGGGCGTTCTGCTTGAACCTGCTGCTCGACACGCATCTGCTGCTCTGGGCGGCGGGTGAGCCGGAACGCCTTTCGCCCCAGGCGCGCGCGCTCTTGCTCGACACCGCCAATCAACCCGTCTTCAGCGCCGCCAGCCTCTGGGAAATCGGCATCAAGCGCGGCCTCGGGCGGGCCGACTTCGCCGTCGATCCCCGGCGCCTGTGGCGCATGCTGCTGGCCAACGGCTACCGGGAATTACCCATCGCGACCGAGCACAGCCTCGCCGTCGGCGAACTGCCCCCCTTGCACAAAGACCCGTTCGACCGCATCCTCGTCGCGCAGGCGCGCGTGGAAGGCCTGCGGTTGCTCACCGTGGACACGGTCGTGGCGCACTACGGCGCGCCGGTGCTGCTGGTGTGACCAAGACTGGGATCATTGCCTTCACCCCGCTGCCGGCGCCGTTATGGACGAGGTCGGACCGAACCGGGATAATTCCCCCCTTTTCCGAAAAGAGCTTTCACCCATGAGCGCACACATCATCGACGGCAAGGCGTTGGCGCAGACCGTGCGCGCCGAACTGGCCGACAAGGCCGCCGCCCTCAAGGCCACCCAAGGCATCGCACCCTGTCTCGCCGTCATCCTTGTCGGCGAGGACCCCGCCTCGGCCGTCTATGTGAAGAACAAGGTGATGGCCTGCGAGCAGGCCGGCTTCCGCTCGCTCAAGGCAACCTACCCGGCCAACGTCGAGCCGGCCGTCGTACTTGGCAAGATCGCCGAACTGAATGCCGACCCGTCGGTACATGGCATCCTCGTGCAACTGCCGCTGCCGCAGCAGTTCGACAGCGACGCCGTGCTCGAGGCCATCGACCCGGCCAAAGACGTCGACGGCTTCCATGCCGAGAACGTCGGCGCGCTGATGCAGGGCAAGCCGCGTTTCATCCCCTGCACGCCGCACGGCGTGATGAAGATGCTCGAAAGCGCCAAGGTACCCCTCAAGGGCGCCGAGGCCGTCATCGTCGGCCGCAGCAACATCGTGGGGAAACCCATGGCCATGCTGCTGCTGGCGCAAAGCTGCACGGTCACCGTCTGCCATTCGCGCACGCGGGACCTCGCCTTCCATACCCGGCGCGCCGACATCCTCGTCGCCGCGGTCGGCCAGGCGAAGATGATCACCGGGGATCTGATCAAACGCGGCGCTACCGTTATTGACGTGGGGATCAATCGGACCGCCGACGGCAAGCTGTGCGGCGACGTCGACTTCGAGTCCGCGCAGGAAATCGCCGGCGCGATCACGCCAGTGCCCGGCGGCGTCGGCCCGATGACCATCGCCATGCTGCTCGCCAACACGCTCGAGGCGGCGCAAAGGAGCGCGCGATGAACGCCGGCGACCCGGTCGTGGCCCAGGTCGGCGTGGTCATGGGCTCGGATTCCGACTGGCCGACCATGCAGGCCGCCGCGCAGATGCTGGAGGAGTTCGGCGTGCCCTACGAGGCGCGCGTCGTGTCCGCCCACCGCACCCCCGACCTGCTGTTCGAATATGCCGAGACCGCGCAGGCGCGCGGCCTCAGGGCGATCATCGCCGGCGCCGGCGGCGCCGCCCACCTGCCGGGCATGCTGGCGGCCAAGACCCTCGTGCCCGTGCTCGGCGTGCCGGTGCAAACGAAGGCCCTGGCGGGCCAGGATTCCCTGCTGTCGATCGTGCAGATGCCCAAGGGCGTGCCGGTCGCCACCTTCGCCATCGGCGAGGCCGGCGCGGCCAACGCCGCCCTGTTCGCCGTCGCCCTGCTGGCCGGCGGGAACGCGGCGCTCGCCGCCCGGCTCGCCGACTTCCGCAGGCGCCAGAGCGAAAAAGTCCTGGCGATGAAGCTCGGCCCTCTGCCGTGATCCTGCCGCCGGCCACCCTGGGCATGCTCGGCGGCGGCCAGCTCGGCCGTTTCTTCGTCCTCGCCGCGCACGAAATGGGCTACCGCGTCGTCGTCCTCGATCCCGACCCGTATAGCCCGGCGGGGAAGGCCGCCGACGTCCATCTCGTCGCCGCCTATGACGATCCGGCCGCCCTGGAACAGCTGGCCGGCCAGTGCGCGGCGGTCACCACCGAGTTCGAGAACGTGCCGGCCGACACGCTCGCTTTCCTGTCGAAATATGTCACCGTGCGTCCCGATGCGGAAGCCGTGCGCACCTGCCAGAATCGCAGCGAGGAAAAAGCCTTCCTGAAGCGCCATGGCTTCCCCCATGCGCCCCATGCCGACATCCGCAGCGAAGACGATTTGCGCAGCGCCCATGCCGACCTCTTCCCCGGCGTCCTCAAGGTGGCGCGCTTCGGCTACGACGGCAAGGGCCAGGCGCGCGTCAATTCCCGCGCGGAAGCCGTTGCCGCCTGGAACGGTTTCCGCAACGAACCCTGCGTGCTCGAACGGCAGCTCCAGCTCGACTGCGAGGTTTCGGTCGTGCTCGCCCGCGATGAAGCGGGCCAGGTGAAATGCTTTCCGACCGCCGAGAACAGCCATCGCAAGGGCATTCTCGACGTGTCGATCGTGCCGGCGCGCACTTCGGGTTGTCTTGCCGCTCAGTTGCCCAATGAGGCCGAGGAAATCGCCGCGGGCATCGCGCAGCAGATGGACTATATCGGCACGCTGGCGGTCGAGTTCTTCGTCGTGCACGGCCGGCTCTACGTAAACGAAATGGCGCCGCGTCCGCACAACTCGGGCCATCACAGCCTCGACGCCTGCATCACGAACCAGTTCGAGCAGCAGCTGCGCGCGCTCTGCGGCCTCCCGCTGGGGGAGGCCCGCGCGCACTCGGCGGCGGTCATGGTCAACCTGCTCGGCGACATCTGGTATCTCGATGATCCGCATCACGCGAAGGAACCGGACTGGGCCAGGCTCTTCGCCATCCCGAATCTCAAGCTGCACCTTTACGGCAAACATCACCCGCGTCCCGGCCGCAAGATGGGCCACTTCACGGTGATCGGCAACGATCCCGAAGAAGTCCGCAAGTCGGCGCTGGCGGCACGGCGCGCAATGGGCATCACCGATGAATGAGGTGCTGCGCGCGGCGGAATTGCTGCGCGCCGGCGAGCTGGTCGCCTTTCCCACCGAAACCGTCTACGGCCTCGGCGCGGATGCCCGCAACCCGGCGGCCGTGGCGAAGATTTTCGCCGTCAAGGGGCGGCCGGCCGACCATCCGCTGATCGTCCATATCCCGGATGCCGCGCATCTCGACCGCTGGGCGCGCGACATTTCGGCCGCGGCGCGCGCCGTCGCGGCAAAGTTCTGGCCCGGCCCGCTGACGCTGATCCTCAAGCGCCATCCCGACGTGCCCGACTGCGTCACCGGCGGGCAGGACACCATCGGACTGCGCGTGCCGAACCACCCGGTCGCGCTCGCCCTGCTCAAGGCCTTTGCGGAACAAGGGAGCGGCGGCATCGCCGCCCCCTCGGCGAACAAGTTCGGCCGCATCAGCCCGACCACCGCCCAGCACGTGCGCGACGACCTCGGCGAAGGCGGGGAAAGCGGGGTCGCGCTGGTGCTCGACGGCGGGCCCTGCCCGGTCGGGATCGAATCCACCATCCTCGCCATGAGCGACGAGCGCACCACCGTGCTGCGGCCCGGCATGCTCTCCGGCTTCGACATCGGCCTGTTCCTCGGCCGCATGCCCGCCGAGGCAGTCAATGCGAGTTCGGTGAAGACGCCCGGTTCGCATCTCGCCCACTACGCGCCGCGCACGCCGCTCTTGCTCGTGCCCGACGACACGGTCGCCATCGCCCTGCGCACCAGCATCGGCAAGAAGGAGCGCGTCGCCGTGCTGGCGCCCTTTCCCGCGCCGATCGAGCATCCGCTGATCGCGGCCTGGCAGGTCGCGCCGGCCGCTGCCGACGCCT
>JAGXSN010000238.1 GCA_018333815.1 Sulfuritalea sp.
GAGCCGATCCCGCTCGACCGGCTCGGGCTGCTGCCGCACAACGAAGAGCGCCTCAAGGAGACGGTGGCGAAGCCTTACGGCCTGTTCTGCGTCTGCGGGCCGACCGGCTCGGGCAAGACCACCACCCTGCACTCGGTGCTGAAGCTGCTCAACACGCCCGACACCAAGATCTGGACGGCGGAGGATCCGGTCGAAATCACGCAGAAAGGCCTGCGCCAGGTGCAGGTGAACAAGAAGGCCGGTCTCGACTTCGCCACCATCATGCGCGCCTTCCTGCGCGCCGATCCGGACATCATCATGGTGGGCGAGATGCGCGATGCCGAAACCGCCGGCATCGGCATCGAGGCCTCGCTGACGGGGCACCGGGTGCTCGCCACGCTGCACACCAACAGCGCGCCGGAGTCGATCATTCGCCTGCTCGACATGGGCATGGATCCGTTCAACTTCTCCGACGCGCTGCTGGGCATCCTCGCCCAGCGTCTCGCCAAGCGCATCTGCAGCCAGTGCCGGCAGGCCTATGTGCCCGAGCCGAACGAGATCAGGCACTTCCTCGCCGAGTACTGCGAAGAACTGCTGCATACCGAGACTTTCAAACGCGATC
Organism: Sulfuritalea sp.; assembly: GCA_018333815.1. Lineage (GTDB taxonomy): Bacteria > Pseudomonadota > Gammaproteobacteria > Burkholderiales > Rhodocyclaceae > Sulfuricystis. Next base: position 602 of record JAGXSN010000238.1, read on the forward strand.
CCAAGGCGGGCTCCGAGGCGATCTACAAACACTGGGTGAAGACTTACGCCAACGACAAGGGGCAGTTCACTTTCTACCGGGCGCGCGAAAAGGGCGATTGCGAAACTTGCGGCGGCGCCGGCTACAAGGGGCGCGTCGGCCTGCACGAGCTGATGGTCGGCACCGATGCGGTGAAGAAGCTGATCCAGGAACACGCGCGCGTGGCCCAACTGCTGGCGCAGGCGCTCGAGGACGGCATGCGCACGCTCAAGCAGGACGGCATGGAAAAGGTGCTGCAGGGCATCACCGACATGAGGCAGGTCCGGGCAGTCTGCATCAAGTAACAGACCTGAAAGTCAAGTCGCGCATGGACTCGCCCGAAGAACTGTTCCGCCGCCTCGAACAGCTGAACGCAATCGGCGCGGCGCTTTCCAGCGAACGTGATCTCGGCAGCCTGCTGGAAAGAATCCTTCTTGCGGCCAAAACCATCACGCATGCCGATGCCGGCACGCTCTACCGGGTGACGGAAAATCGGAGTGCATTGCACTTCGAAATTGTCTGCAACGATACGCTTGGCATCGCGCCCGGCGGCGGCGCGACCGGCTTCCCCGATCTGCCGCTCCATACCCCGGAGGGTGATCCCAACAAGAAGCTCGTCGCCGTGTGCGCCGTGCTCGAAGACCGCACCATCAATATCGCCGACGCCTATGCCGAGGCCGGTTTCGATTTCTCCGGCACATGCTTGTTCGATACCCGTACGGGCTATCGCTCGCGGTCTTTTCTGACCGTGCCCATGAAGAATCACGAAGGCACGATCATCGGCGTCCTGCAGCTCATCAATGCGAAGCATCCTGAAACCGGGCAGGTACAGCGCTTCAGCATCGCCGCCCAGCGCCTCGCCGAGTCGCTCGCCTCGCAGGCGGCGATCGCCTTGACCAACCGGCAGCTGATCGACCAGCTGGAAGCGCTGTTCGAGTCCTTCGTCAGCCTCATCAACCTGGCGATCGACGAGAAGTCCCCCTATACCGGCGGGCACTGCCAGCGCGTGCCCCGGCTGACGATGATGATCGCGGAGGCGGTGAATGCCACCCGCGAGGGGCCGCTGGCGGATTTCACGCTGTCCGAGGCCGAGCTGTACGAGCTGAAAATCGCCGGGCTGCTCCACGACTGCGGCAAGGTGACGACGCCCGTCCACGTGGTGGACAAGGCGACCAAGCTGCAGACGATCCATGATCGCATCGGCCTGATCGACACCCGCTTCGAGGTGCTCAAGCGCGATGCGCAGATCGCCGCGTTGCGCAAGCAGCTCGAACTGCGCCCGCAGCAGGACGCGCCGGCCGAGGCCGCCTGCTGGAACGCGTATCGCCAGGCGCTGGAACGTCTCGACGACGACCGGGCCTTCCTGCGGCAGGCGAATCTGGGCTGCGAGGCGATGCCCCCGGAACAGCAGCAGCGCGTGCGCGACATCGGCGCCGGCCGCAACTGGCGCAATCCGGCCGGGGTCGATGCCGATTTTCTGAGCGCCGACGAAATCGAGAACCTGACGATCCGTTCCGGCACCCTGACGGCGGCCGAGCGCGAAACCATCAACCACCACATCGTCGCCACGATCCGGATGCTCGAGGCGCTGCCCTGGCCGGCCCACCTCCGCAAGGTGCCGGAATTCGCCGGCGGCCATCACGAACGGATGGACGGCCGGGGCTATCCGCAAGGACTGACCCGCGAACAAATGTCGGTGCCCGCGCGCATGATGGGCATCGCCGACATCTTCGAGGCGCTCACCGCGCGCGACCGCCCCTACAAGTCCGGCATGAAGCTGTCGCAGGCCCTCGGGATCATGCGCAAGTTCGCCGCCAACGGCCACATCGATCCCGACCTGTTCGAGGTCTTCATGCGGCAAGGCGTCTGGCGCCGATACGCCAGCGAGTTCCTCGACCCGGAGCAGATCGACATCTGAAATCGGCGCCGGCGGGACGGCGCGGGCTTCAACCCGTCTCGAGGTCCGCGTAGATCGCGTCGATCGGTATGCTCGCCGCCAGGCAATCGAGACGCACCTCGCCTTCGATGACCTGTTCGCCCAGCCAGTCGTTGGCGCGCCGAAATATCTCGACGCGTCGTACATCCTGCGCCACCAGCGCATACTCGTGCAGGCTGGGCAAGGTCGGGTAGGCCAGCAGCTTCTCGCGCCGATCGATGCGTTCGGTCGACTCCGACAACACCTCGACGATCAGGCAGGGGCGGGTTCTGAAATAGGGCTCGCGGTCGTCCGGATCGCAGGCCAGCATCAAGTCGGGATAGTAGAACACCGGCCTGCCGGAAATGCTCAGTTTCAGCTTCATGTCGGAAGAGAACAACTGGCAGGGCCGCTTGCGCGCCGGCGGGGTTAGCGCAAATGCCAGGGCATTCAAGATCAGGCCATGGCGGTCGCTCGCCCCGCCCATCGCATACACCTGGCCGTCGATGTATTCGTGGCGGATTTCCGTCTGCAACTCGCCGGCGAGGTATTCCTCGACCGAGACCGTGCGGGTAAATGCGGGCAAGGGCGGCATGAACATTTCCTTTCGGGCGAAACGACCGGCATAGTGTAACCCCAGCCGGCAAAGTCGGCGCTGGCCGGACGGCGCCAAGCCTGCCTCACCAGACAACGGCCGTACCAAACGCCGTAAAGACAGGGTCGCGAGTGATCAGCGGGGCGGCTTCGAGGGCGCTTTGCGCGGCCAGCATGCGGTCGAACGGATCGCGATGCTCGACAGCAAGACTGCCGGCCCGCAGCGCATGCAGGTAGGTCACCGGCAGATGCTCGAAACCGTCGGCCTCGATCAATTCGTTGAAACGCGGCACTGCCGTCTCGGCAATGGGCAGTTTCCCCAGCCGGAACTTGGTGGTGATCTCCCAGGCGCTGGCCGCGCTGACCAGAATGCTGTTGCGCTCGTCGGCGATCAATTCCCGGGCGCGGGAAGAAAGCCGCGGATCGTCGGCCATCCACCACAACAGGGCGTGGGTATCGAGCAAAAACCTCATTTTCCCTCCCAGGCGGCCAGCTCGTCTTCCGGCAATGGCTCGAAAAACGCATCGCCCACCTCGCCGCACAGCCGGCCGGGCTGTCTTTTCCCGCTATGCGCTTTCAGCGGCACCAGCCGGGCATAAGGCTTGCCGGCCTTGGCGAGCACAATCTCCTGCCCGGCATGCGCCTGTTCGAGCAGACGCGAAAAATGGGTCTTGGCTTCATGCACATTGATCATTATCGCCATGGCAAACTCTCCGTTGGTTTAGTCGTCAGACTAAGCTTAGCATGGATCTTGCGGCCTACAGAGGCAAGCCTTTATGGGCGAAAGTCGGCGCTGGCAGGACGGCGCTTAGCGATCTTCGCGCGTATGCCAGATGCGCAAAAGGTAAATCGTGCGGTCCTGAATTTCGTAGCGCATCTCATGGTGGCCGACGAGGATGCGGCGCACTTCGCGCGGGTTGAATTCTTCCAGGCGCTCGCCGATGCGCGGATTGACGCGCAAACCAGACGGCCCGGCAGTCAGCGACCGAACCACGCGCGCGGCGGCGGCCGGATTCACCGGCGCCAGAAAATCGTACAGCCGGGCCAGGTCGGACAGGCCCTTGCCGGTCCACTTCAACTCCATCAGCGCGGCGCCGGCAGCGGATTGGCCGTGCTCAAGCTATCGGCCCAGGCCTGCACGGTCTGGTGGTCGATAATGCGGCCGGCGTCGACGTCGTCCAGCGCTTCGCGGGTCAGGCGACTACGTTCTTCTTCCTGATCGATCCAGGCGGATAGTGCCTGCTTGACGATCCACCCCCGCGAGCGCTCCAGGCGCGCGGCAACCAGATCGATCTTTTCAGCGAGCGGCAGGGGAACATGGGCGGTGAGTACCTTGGTTGTGGGGTGTGCCATGAGGGCCTCCAATCAAAATAAATCGTTGTTAATCATACCGACACAATGTTCAGCCCGCAAGCGGGCCGCACAGCGCGCACTGGGCTGGCGCGACCTGGCCAGACTGCTGCGCGAAAGTCGGCGCTGCCGGGACGGCATCCGTGCTTCATGTGACGAAAATTGTCACTAACTGACGGGCGAGTCGTAATGGCAACCCGATTTCCGGCCATTTCTGGGTCAAAATCGGGGTTGATAGGCTGGCATGGGCATTGCATAATCCCTGACAGCACGATTCGGGTGCTTCACTCAAAGGAGAGAAACATGAAAAAGGTTCAACAAGGCTTTACCCTGATCGAACTGATGATCGTCGTCGCCATCATCGGCATTCTGGCCGCCATCGCCCTGCCGGCGTATCAGGATTACACCATCCGCGCCCGCGTGTCGGAAGCGATCATGGTCGCAGGCGCGGCGAAGACCACGATCAGCGAAAACATCTCGAACAATGGCGGCGTGATGCCTGCGGACGCCTGTCTGGGAGTCACTCCCATTGCGGCGGTGATCGGCAACGTGGCCAGCTTGGGTTGTACTGCTGCCACCGGTGTCATTACCGTGGCAACCACCGCCGCCGCCGGTTCGGTGACGCTGACACTGACCCCGACCGCGCCGGGCGCCGCGGGACCGGCAATTCAATGGGCGTGCGCCCGGACTGTCGGCAGCAACAGCCACGTGCCTGCGCAGTGCCGAGTCTGATCCAACGATCGACGCAAAAAACCCCGCTGCGGCGGGGTTTTTTGTGTCTGGTGCTGACCTTCCGCACAGCAGGTTTTCGGGTTATTCTTTTCGCCGACATACTTTGACGACAAACACGGCATGCCAACTGTTTTGCGCCTGCTCAACTGGCGCTTTCATTTCTACTCGAACGAAGGCCATGAACCGCCCCACATTCATGTCAGAGCAGGAGATGGCGAATGCAAGTTCTGGCTTTCACCGGTTCGTTTGGCAAGGGTCGACGGCGTGCGTGCTGTCGAGGTTCGTCGCATGGAGGTGGCAGTGATCGAGCACGAGGCCTTTTTTCTGGAGAAGTGGCATGAACACGGCAACGGTTGATCTGGATCCTCGCGCCTTGCGCGCCTGGGTAAAGGACCGCATGGTATTCATCGAGCTGACCGATGGCAGGCTCATCGGTTTTCCGGCGGATCGCTTTCGCTTGCTCGCCAAAGCTGACGACGAGGCATTGAGACAAGTCGAATTGTGTCTCAACGGCGCTGCATTGCGCTGGGAGGCGCTGGACGAAGACATTTCCGTGCGCGGTATTGTCGAGGGGCGTTTCCAGCTTCCCCTACCCTTGCCCTTGGCGGCCTGAGTGGAATAATCGAGCGAACTAATCGGGGTCAGACCCCAATTAACGGAACACCCCGCTGCGGCGGGGTTTTTTGTGTCTGGGCGCCGTCCCGCCGGCGCCGACTTTGGTGG
>JAGXSN010000239.1 GCA_018333815.1 Sulfuritalea sp.
TGCAGCTTTCGTAGCGAAATCTGTCGTGCTTGGCGGCGCATGCTGATGCGACGCAGCCAACGGCATAATCTGTCATGGGAGCGGTTCTGTAGGCTGGAGAAACGCTACATACCGCCGTACCACCATACTCATCCCTATCCTGAACAGCGATTTGGCGTTACTCACCCAAGGCAGGAGCCTTGTGCGGTAATTCCGCTCGCAGGGATCTGTGCGGGGGGCGTCGGGTAACCGGCGTCCCTACCGCGACCCTTGTTAATTAAATAAAACAATTAGTTGAAGTTGTGGCTTGCTATTTGCTTTGTCCTCGTTGCATGCTTTCCAAGAGGAGGATCGAGTGATGCAAAACTTTGCAAAACAACTGCGGGGTCTGGCGTTGGGTGGGGCGATTCTGATGTCAGGCCCCAGTTTCGCGGCCCTCATCAGCACCCCAGTTCCTGATAGCCTGGTCGTTGATCGAGGTGCGTATGAGTGGGTTTGGGCATCTCCGGTTGCAGCTGACGGTAGCTGGGGCGCAGGTTCTGCGGTCGAGTTGAACTGGAATTTCAGGCTTCCTTCTGCGGCCGAGTGGATTGCAAGCTTCACTGGCGTAAATGACCTCCACAGCGCATTTGTAACCGGTGCGGGAAGCATTTGCGCTTCTGGATATTTCTCGAACATGTTCTCGCATTGCGATGCGGGCGATATCACCCAGAGTGGTGGTTACGTGTGGGGGGCGCCTTTTGCAACGAACTCTCAGAGCGTTTTTGCAGAGACTTTCCTGGTGCGCGACGGAGGGGGGCAAGTGCCCTTGCCGGCCACGTTGCCTTTGCTCGGATTGGGTTTGCTGGCGTTGGGATTGGCGAGGCGTAAGTAGCGCGGCGCACCCGGCTTCCTCGCTCGCGTACCTCTGGTTCAGTAACGCCTCGGCGCTCTGAGCGTCTCTGCCGACGCTGGCGGGGCGGCGCGAGCGCGGTAAACTCCGCACGGTGAAATTATCCGAACTGCTGGCGGATCTCCTTGCCGCACGGCCGCACCTGTTTTCGTCCGCCACCGTGCCGGTGAGCGCGGGCGATCTGGCGCGCATGCGGGAAGTGATCGCCGCCGTCGAGCGCGCGATTGCACTGAAAGTCGGCGCTGGCGGGACGGCGCCCGAACCGGTGCATGGCGTTTTCATGGGTTACGATTTTCATCTGACGTCCGCCGGCCCGCAGCTCATCGAGATCAACACCAACGCGGGCGGCGGCTTGCTCGCGGCCCTGCAGGCCGGACGCGAGGACGTGCTGGCTGCCTACGTGGAGATGTTCCGCGCCGAGTGCCCGCGCGAACTCAAGGCGCTCGCCATCGTCGATGAGCAGCCGGCGGGCCAGTATCTCTACCCGGAATTCCTCGGCTTCCGGGCCTTGCTCGAAGCGCAGGGCATCACGACGCTGATCTGCGATCCGGCTGAGCTGATGCTCTGTCACGGCAACCTGTGGCACGAGGAAACGAAGCTCGACCTGATCTACAACCGGCTCACCGATTTCGCTTTCGCCGCGCCGGCGCACGCGGTGCTGCGCGAGGCCTGGCGGCAGGGCGTGGCGATTTCGCCGAACCCGGCCCTGCATGCGCGCTATGCCGACAAGAAGAACCTGATCGCGCTGACCGACGAGGCGCTGCTGGCGGAGTGGGACGTGGATGACGACACGCGCCATGTCCTGCTGGCCGGCATCCCGAAAACCGAGGCGGTGACGGCGGAACGCGCCGACGATTTCTGGCAGCGGCGCAAACAGCTGTTCTTCAAGCCGGCGGCGGGCTACGGCTCGAAGGGCTCGTATCGCGGCGACAAGCTGACCAGGCGCGTGTTCGACGAGATCCTTGCCGGCGACTACGTGGCGCAGGCCTTCGCGCCGCCCTCGACGGTGCGCCATGAAGTCGACGGCGAATTGATTGAACTTAAGGCGGACATCCGCAACTATGCGTATCGTGGCGCGGTTCAACTGGTGGCCGCGCGGCTGTATCAGGGGCAGACGACGAATTTCAGGACGCCGGGGGGCGGGTTCGCGAAGGTGATCGAAACGTGAAAGTGTTCGGATTTGCGGGTTACTCCGGTTCGGGCAAGACGACCCTGATCGAGCAGCTGATTCCGCGCTTTGCCGCGCGCGGCCTGCGCGTGTCGCTGATCAAGCACACCCACCACAACTTCGATGTCGACCAGCCGGGCAAGGATTCCCATCGCCATCGCGCGGCCGGCGCGGGCGAGGTGCTGCTGACCTGCGACACGCGCTGGGTGCTGATGCACGAACTGCGCGGCGCTGCCGAACCGACGCTCGACGAGCAGCTCAAGGTGCTGTCGCCCTGCGACCTGGTCCTGGTGGAAGGATTCAAGCAGACGCCGATCTCGAAGCTGGAAATCCATCGCCCGGCCCATGGCCGGCCGCCGATCTGGCCGGAGAACAAGAGCGTCGTCGCGGTGGCCACCGATGCGCCGCTGGAGTGCCCGCTGCCGGCTCATTTGCCACAATTGGACCTCAACGACCCGGACGCCATCGTCCAGTTCATCCTCGACTATCTGGATCGCCCATGCTGAGTTACGAAGAAGCCCTCGACCACCTGCTGGCCGCCGCGCAGCCGGTCGAGGAGAGCAAGCCGGCGCCCCTGTCGGTCGCGCGCGGCCGCATCCTCGCCGCGGACGTCGCTGCCAATGTGACCGTGCCGCCGCTCGACAACAGCGCGATGGACGGCTATGCGGTGCGCTGCGCCGATTGCGCGCACGCCGGCGTCGCGCTGCCGGTAGCGCAGCGCATTCCTGCCGGCAGCGTCGGCCATGCGCTGGCGGCGGGCACGGCGGCGCGCATCTTCACCGGCGCGCCGGTGCCGGCGGGCGCCGACGCCGTGGTGATGCAGGAATTTTGCGAGCACGGCGCCGACGGTCAGGTCATCGTCAATCAGGTGCCGAAGTCAGGACAGAACATCCGGCGCGCGGGCGAGGACATCATGTCCGGCGCTGCGGTTCTGCGGGCGGGCTCGCGCATCGGTGCGGCGGAAATCGGCCTGGCCGCCTCGATCGGCATGGCGACGGTGCCGGTGAGACGCCGCCTGCGCGTCGCGCTGCTGTCGACCGGCGACGAGCTCACCGAACCCGGCCAGCCCCTGCCGCCGGGCGGCATCTACAACTCGAACCGGCATTTCCTGCGCGCGCTGCTCGAAGGCTACGGCTGTGTCGTCACCGATTTGGGCCGCGTGCCGGATACCCTCGAAGCCACGCGTCGTGCCCTGCGCGATGCGGCGAGCGCGCACGACCTGATCGTCAGCTCGGGCGGCGTCTCGGTCGGCGAGGAGGATCACGTCAAGCCGGCCGTGGAAGCCGAGGGGGCGCTGTCGCTGTGGAAGATCGCCATCAAGCCGGGCAAGCCTTTGGCCTTCGGCAAAGTCGGCGCTGGCGGGACGGCATCCAGTGCGGCCTTCATCGGCTTGCCGGGCAATCCGGTCTCGTGCTTCGTCACCTTCCTGCTGTTCCTGCGGCCGTATCTGCTCAAGCGCATGGGGATGGCGACCACCTTGCCCGTGGCGCGCCAGCTCGTCTCGGCGTCGGACTGGAGCAAGCTCGAGGACCGGCGCAGCTTCCTGCGCGCGCGCATCGCGCCGGACGGCCGCGTCGAGCTGTATCCGAACCAGAGCTCGGGCGTGCTGACCTCCTGCGCCTGGGCCGACGGGCTGGTCGATGTGGCGGCGAACCGGACCTTCAAGGCCGGCGATCCGGTGCGCTATCTCGCCTTCGCCGACTTGCTATAGCCAGAACATGTTGAAAGTGCTCTATTTCGCCAATCTCCGCGAGGCCATCGGTGCGGGCGCGGAGGACATCGAACTGCCGGCCGGCGTCGCCACGGTCGGCGACCTGTTCGCCGTGCTTGGCGCGCGTCACGAGGCGCTGCTGACCGCGAAGAACCTGCGCTGCGCGGTGAACCAGAAGATGTGCGGCATGGAGGCGCCGGTCGCCGATGGCGACGAGGTGGCCTTCTTTCCTCCGGTGACCGGCGGATGAACACCGTTACCGTCCAGGAAGCCGACTTCGATGTCGGCGCCGAAGTTGCCGCGCTGTCGGCGGGCGATGTCGATGCCGGCGCGGTGGCCAGCTTCGTCGGTCTGGTCAGGCAGGACAAACACGACGGGGCGGTGGTCGCGATGACGCTGGAGCACTATCCCGGCATGACGGAGCAGGCGCTGGCGGGGATCGTCGATCAGGCGCGGGCGCGCTGGCAGATCCGCAACGTGCGCGTGATCCATCGCGTCGGCAAGCTGCTGCCGGGCGAGCGCATCGTCCTCGTCGCCGTCGCCTCGGCGCATCGCCACGACGCCTTCGCGGCCTGCGGGTTCATCATGGACTACCTGAAGACGCGGGCGCCGTTCTGGAAGAAGGAAGAAACTCCCGCGGGCGCCCGCTGGGTCGACGCGCGCGAATCGGACGATCGCGCCGCCGACCGCTGGAAGTAGCGCCGCGCCTACTTCTTTTTGGCCGTTCTGGCGGGCTGCGCCTCGGCCACGCTGGCGAGCCCGGCGGTCGTCGCCCGGGCGATCTGTTCGAATGCGCCGTTGGCGTTCGCTATTGCCTGCTGCATGATGTCCATCATGTGGGCATTTTGTCCCGGCAGGCTCTTGAAAAAACCCTGAAACGCGTCGGCAATTTCCTGGCTGCCGGAGGCGAGCTGCTCGGTGAGCATGTGCGAGAAAGCGACACGGGATTCATTGCCGATCTCGGCGACCTGCTGCGCTGCCGCCAGCATCTTCTGCGCGGTTGCCTGGGCGTACTCGGTCCTCAGGCGCAGGATCTCGGCCGGATCCTTGGCCGCGGTCAGGGCCCGGGCGTTCTCGATGCCCTCGTTGAACAGATCGCGCGCCAGACCGTTCTGCAAGACCATCATGCGCTGTGAGCTTTCGATGGACATCTGGGCCAGCCGTATGGCGGCTTCCATGTTCTTGCGATTGATTTCGTTGAGGTTCTCCGCTTTCCCAGTCATTTTCGTCTCCCG
>JAGXSN010000240.1 GCA_018333815.1 Sulfuritalea sp.
GGAGATAAACATGGCCAAAGGTCAGTTACGCAGCAACAAGGAAGCCAAAAAGCCCAAGCAGGCGAAGAAGCCCGCACCGCCGGCGGGCGGTTTTCAAATACCGTCCCGGAACGACAAGACGGAAAACGCCAAGTCCTGATTCTCCCGTCCCGCATGCCGACAGGCGTGGGGGCGTTGCCGGGTTACGCCAAGCACTCGGATGTGCTGGATGGCAACAGGAACCGCATTCTGTCCGCCATGCTGTTTTACTCCGCGCGCAAGGCCTGTACCGGGTCGAGCCGCGCGGCGCGGCGCGCCGGCAGCACGCCGGCGGCGAGGCCGATGACGACCGCGACCGCCTCGGCGAGGATGACGAAGGACAGCGGGGTCTGCACCGGCAGCGCGGGGAAGATCAGGTGCGCCAGCTGCGCGATGCCGATGCCGAGCGCGAGGCCGAGCAGCCCGCCGAGCGCGGCGAGCGCCGTCGCCTCGCCGAGGAAGATGCCGAGGATGGTGCGCTCGCGGGCGCCGAGCGCCTTCAAGAGGCCGATCTCGTCGGTGCGTTCGGCGACCGCGATGGTCATGATGGTGGCAATGCCGACGCCGCCCACCAAGAGGGAGATGCCGCCGAGCGCGCCGACCGCCAGGGTCAGCACGTTGAGAATGCGCGACAGGGTGCGCAGCATGTCCTCCTGCGTCGTCAGGGTGAAATCCTCGCGGCCGTGCCGCGCCGTCAACGCCGCCGTCACCGCCGCGGCGACGGCGGCGGATTGCAGGCCTGCGCGATAGGCGAGGTGGATGCGCATCAGGCCGTCGCGGTTGTAGAGCGCGAGCGCGCTGGCGGCTGGAATGAACACCGTGTCGTCGAGGTCCATGCCGAGGAACTGGCCCTTGGGCGCGGCCACGCCGACGATGCGGAACTGCATGCCGCCGATGCGCAGCCGCTGGCCGAGCGGATTCTCGCTGCCGAACAGTTCCTGCTTGAGCTTCGGCCCGAGCACGGCGAGCGGGCGCGCCTGGGCGAACGGCTCGTCGGGCAGGAAACGGCCGCTTTGCATCGTCATCTTCATGATCGCCAGATTGTCCGGGCCGACGCCCTGCACGGTGGTGCGGCGCAGCCGGCCGTTGGCGGCGACTTCGGAATTGCCCCAGACGTTGGGTGTCGCGGCGACAATGCCGGGCACGCGCGCCAGGGCTTCGACGTCCTCCAGGGTGAGGGGCCGCACCGTGGTCTGCAGGCCGCCCGGCCCGCCGCTCGCCCGCGTCTTGCCCGGCGCGATCTCGATGACGTGGGCGCCGAACTGCGAAAACTCGGCCAGCACGAAGCGATGCACGCCCGCCCCGATGCTGGTGAGCAGGATTACCGCTGCGATGCCGACGGCGATGCCGAGCAGGGTGAGGAAGCTGCGCAGGCGCTGGGCCGTCAGCGCCCGCCAGGCAAAAGCGAAAAAGTCGCGCGCCAACATCGCGGCTCAACGCTTGGCCAGGGCCAGCACCGGATCGAGGCGCGCGGCGCGGCGCGCCGGCATCACCCCGAACAGGAGCCCGGCCGCCAGCGCGGTCCCCAGGGCGGCGAGCACCGCCCAGTCCGGCGCATGGGCCGGCAGGGCGGGAATCGCCGCGCGCAGGGCGAAAGCGCCCGCCTGGCCGAGCAGATAGCCGGCCAGGGCGCCGGCGGCGGACAGCAGGGCCGCCTCGGCCAGGAAGGCGTTGCGGATCGCCCGCCCTTCGGCGCCGAGCGCCTTCAGGAGCCCAATCTCGCCGGTGCGCTGGGTAACCGCGACCAGCATGACGTTCATGACAAGAATGCCGGCGACCACCAGGCTGATCGCAGCAATAGCGGCGACGCCATAGGTCAGCGCCCCGAGAATGCGGTCGAAGGTGGCCAGCACGGCGTCCTGGGTGATCACCGTGACATCCTCCTCGCCGTCGTGGCGCGCCTTGAGGATTTCCGTGGTCTGCATCTTGGCCCTCTCGATCAGGCTGCGGTCCTTCGCCTCGACGAGAATGCGGAACAGGGTGTTGGTGTTGAACATCGCCTGCGCCACGACCACCGGCAGGATCACCACTTCGTCGGCGTTCATCCCCAGGCCCTGGCCGCTGCGGGCCAGCACGCCGATGACGCGCACGCGCCGGTCGTCGATGCGCAGCGTCTTGCCGAGCGCAGATTCGGCGCCGAACAGCTCGTCCCGGATGGTCGCGCCGATCACCGCGACTGCGGCGTGCGGCTCATCGTCCGGCAGGAAGCGGCCCTGGGCAAGCTCCATGCGGCGCAGCCGCAGGTAGTCGGCCGTCGTGCCGACGATGGTGACATCGCGCAGCCGGCCGCCGAACACCGCCTCCGAGGTGCCGATGGTGATCGGCGCGGTGCGCAGCACGGCCGGCGCGCGCGTGAGCGCCCGGGCGTCCTCGACGGTGAGGTCGCGCACGGTGGCGGTGATCGCATTCGCGGGATTGAAGCCGCCCGTTTCCGAGCGCCCCGGCAGGACGATGACGAGGTTGCTGCCGAGCGCCGAAAATTCGTCGACGACGTAGCGGCGCGCGCCGTCGCCCAGCGCCGTGAGCACCACCACGGCGGCGACGCCGATGCTCATCGCCAGCACCATCAGGAAGGTGCGCAGGGGCGCGCCGGCGGCGGCGCGCGTGGCGAAGCGCAGCGTGTCAGGCAGGTTCATCGCAGATTTTCCGGCCGTCCTGCAGGACGAGACGGCGGCGCGCGCGTGCGCCGAGCACGGTGTCGTGCGTCACCATGATCAACGTCACCCCGCCGGCATTGAGCATCTCGAGCAGGCGCACGACCTCCGCGCCGGTGGTGCGGTCGAGGTTGCCGGTCGGTTCGTCGGCGAGGATCAGCGCCGGTCGCATGATGGTCGCGCGCGCGATGGCGACGCGTTGGCGCTGGCCGCCGGAGAGCTGGTCGGGACGGTGGCCGGCGCGGTTGGCCAGGCCGAAGTCCGCCAGCGCCCGTTCGACCCGGCGGGCGCGCTCGGCCGGCTCGACGCCGGCCAGCATCAGCGGCAGGGCGATGTTCTCGGCGGCGGTGAGCCGGGGCACCAGGTGAAAGCTCTGGAAGACGAAGCCGATGCGCTCGCGCCGCACGCGCGCCTGCTGGTCGGCCGACAAGGTGGTGACGGCGCGGCCCTCGAGCCGGTAGGTGCCGGCATCGGGCCGGTCGAGCAGGCCGAGCAGGTTGAGCAGCGTCGACTTGCCCGAGCCCGAGGCGCCCATCACCGCGAGATACTCGCCGGCCGCGACCGCGAGATCGAACTGCGTCAGCGCGCGCACCACGTTGTCGCCGAGCGTGAAAACGCGCTCGATGCCGCTCAACTCGATGAGCATCATTATTTGTCCTCGGTGACCCTGGCGCCGGCCTTCACGCCTTCTTGGTCGAACGAAACTACGATGCGGTCGCCGGCGGCGAGTCCTTCGAGCACTTCGGCATGTTCCCAGTTGGCCAGCCCCGTCCTGAGGGTGCGCGCTTCCAGCCTGCCGTCGGCGCCGAGGCGCAGCACGCGGTTGCCTTCCTGCAGCGCGGCGGTGGGGATGCGCAGCGCGGCGGCGCGCGCCTCGAGCAGGATCTCGACATCCGCGCTGTAGCCGACCAGGAGCCCGCGCGCTTCCTCCGGCGCGACAAAATCGACTTCGACATCGACGGTGCGCGCCTGCCTTTCCACCGCGGTGACGAAGGGCGCGACGCGGCGCACCCGGCCGTCGAAGACGCGCTCCGGATAGGCGTCGAGACGGATTCGCACCGTCTGGCCGGGCCGGATCTTCGGCGCGTCAAGCTCGTCCATCGGCGCCTTGACATAGAGGCAGGAAGTGTCGATCAGGTCGATCGCCGGCGGCGTCGGCACGCCGGGCGGCGACGGCGTCGAGAACTCGCCCACCTCGCCGACGATCCGCCCCACCGTGCCGGCGAAAGGCGCGTGGAGCGCGACGCGCCCCTGCTCGACCTCGGTGACGCGCACGCGCGCCTCGGTCTGGCGCACGTCGGCGCGCGCGGTGGCGCAGGCGGCCTGGCGCGCGTCGGCGTCGGCGCGCGCCTGCTCCTCGCGCGAAACCGAGACGAAGCCATTCTGACGCAGCCGGGCGACGCGATCGGCCTCGCGCACGGCATTGGCGGCCAGCGCGCAGGCCTCGCCGACGCGCTGCTGCGCCAGGTCGCGCTGGGCCAGCGCCAGCGCGCGCTGCGCCTGCTGGTCGTCGTTCCACAGCTTCATCAGGAGCTGACCCTTCTTCACGCGGTCGCCTTCCTTGACGCCGAGGTATTCGATGCGTCCGCCCACGATCGTAGAGAGCCGGGTGCGCTGACAGGCCTCGACCGCGCCGGCGCGCGTGTTGGCGCGCGTGGCCTCGACCGGGCCGGAGGTCACGACATGGAATTTGACGGCGAGCGGCTTGGGCCGGGCAAGCCATGCGCCCGCGGCGAGGACGAGGGCGAGCAGGAGGGCGGCAACGAGGAAACGACGCGGCGCAGGGGACATGGACGGATCCTGGAAGGCGTAAGGGAAAAGTCGGTGCGGATTGGACGGCCCGCCCGCGGCATCGTTCAGCCCGCCAGCGCCTGCCAGTGGGCGGCAAACGCCCCGGCCGGTTGCGGCTGGCCGAAAAGGTAACCCTGGATCTCGTCGCAGCCGAGCGCGTTGAGGAATGCGGCTTGTTGCTCGGTTTCGACGCCTTCGGCGACCGTGCCGAGGCGGAGGCTGCCCGCCAACGTCAGGATGCTGCGGATGATCGCTTCGTCGTCGGGGTGGACGCCGATGCCGACCACGAAGCTGCGGTCGATCTTGAGGGTGTGGATCGGCAGTTTTTTCAGATAGGCGAGCGAGGAATAGCCGGTGCCGAAATCGTCGATCGCCAGGCGCACGCCGAGGCGGGCGAGGTTTTCGAGGATGACCAGCGAGTTTTCCGCGTTCATGATCACCGACTCGGTGATCTCCAGCTCGAGCGCGGCCGGATCGAGACCGGTCTCGGCGAGCGCCGACCGCACCAGCGCGACGATGTCCGTGCGCTCGACCTGCCGCACCGAAAGATTGACCGAGACCTTGGGCACCGCCAGCCCCGCCGCGCGCCAGTCCACCAGCTGGCGGCAAACCTGGCGCAGGATCCACTCGCCGAGCGGAACGATGATGCCGGATTCTTCGGCCAGCGGGATGAAGCGCACCGGAGCGACCTGGCCCAGTGCGGCGCTGTTCCAGCGCAGCAGCGCCTCGGCCCCGGTCGGCCTGCCGTCGGGCGCGACCTTGATCTGGTAATGGACTTCCAGTTCCCCGGCTTCGATCGCGCGGCGCAGCAGCGCCTCGATGCGGCTGCGCTCGCGTGCGTAGGCGGTCATCTCCGGGGAATAGAAACAGCTTCGGCCGCGACCGCCGGCCTTGGCCTGGTACATCGCGGTGTCGGCGTTGCGCACCAGCGTATCGACGTCTTCCCCGTCCGTCGGGTAAAGACAGATGCCGATGCTGGCCGAGATGAACAGCCGGTGTTCGAGAATGTCATAAGGCTGGCTCAGGTAGGCGAGCAGCTTGTCGGCGACGCGGCCGGCTTCGTCGGCATTCCTGACCTCCTCGAGGACGCAGACGAACTCGTCGCCGCCCAGCCGCGCCAGCAGGTCGGAGGCGCGCAGATGCCTGGCAAGCCGGTGCGAAACCGCGATCAGCAGTTCGTCGCCGACCGTGTGGCCCAGGCTGTCGTTGATTTCCTTGAAGCGGTCGAGATCGATGAACAGCACCGCGAGCGGGCGGCGATTGCGCGCCGCCAGGGCGAGGCTGTGCTTGAGGCTCTCGATGAACATCAGCCGGTTGGCCAGGCCGGTGAGCGGATCGTGGTGGGCGAGATGGTCGAGGCGCGCCTCGGCGTTGCGCCGCTCGACCACTTCCGCCTGCAGTTCGCCCGTGCGCAGCTGCACCCGGCGGTCGAGCTCGCGGTTGGCTTCCTCGAGCGCATCGCTTTGCTGCTTGAGGATGCCCTGCGCGCGCCGCACGATCAGCAGCTGGAACAGGAACAGCAGAACGAGCAACACCAGCACGGCGTTGCGGATCGCGGCATTCTCGAAATAGGCGCCGACCAGCCCGCCCGCCAGTGCGATGAAGATGAAGGACAGCGTGGAGAAGTAGCGCGTCAGGTTGAACATGGCCGGTGCGCCGTGCCGTCAGCGCCGACTCGCGGCTATGGACCGGAAAAAACCGTCGTCGCCGCCGCCGTCGTCGCCGCGATGTCTGAATCCAAGTGCGCGGCCGAGACGAAGCCGGCCTCGAAGGCCGAGGGTGCGAGATACACGCCCCGCTCGAGCATGGCGTGGAAGAAGCGGTTGAAGGCTTCCTTGTCGCAGCGCATGACCTCCGCGTAGGACGCGGGTGGCGCGGCCGCGAAGTAGAGGCCGAACATGCCGCCCACCGATTGCGCGCTGAAGACGACGCCGCGCGCTTTCGCCGCCGCGGCAAGACCGTCGACCAGCGCCCTGGTCTTCGCCGCCAGCGTCTCGTAGAAACCGGGGGCGGCGATCTTCTTGAGCGTGACCAGGCCGGCGGCGACGGAGAGCGGGTTGCCCGAGAGCGTGCCGGCCTGATAGACGGGCCCCAGCGGTGCGATCTTTGCCATGATGTCGCGCCGGCCGCCGAAGGCGCCGAGCGGCATGCCGCCGCCGACCACCTTGCCGAAGGTCGACAGGTCGGGCGTGATGCCGAACAGGCCCTGCGCCGAACCGGGACCGACGCGGAAGCCGGTCATCACCTCGTCGAAGATCAGCACCGCGCCGTATTGCGTGCACAGCTCGCGCATCGCCGCGAGGAACTCGGGCTTGGGCGCGATCAGGTTCATGTTGCCGGCGACCGGCTCGACGATCACGCCGGCGATCGTGTTGCCGTGCCTGGCGAAGGCGTCGCGCAGCTGCTGCGCGTCGTTGTAGTCGAGCACCAGCGTGTGCTGCGCGAGATCGGCCGGCACGCCCGACGACGAGGGATTGCCGAAGGTCAGCATGCCGGAGCCGGCCTTGACCAGCAGGCTGTCGGCATGGCCGTGGTAGCAGCCCTCGAACTTGACCAGCGTATCGCGTCCGGTGAAGCCGCGCGCGAGGCGGATCGCGCTCATGGTCGCCTCGGTGCCCGAGGAGACGAGCCGCACCATCTCCATGCTCGGCACACGCTCGACGAGCAGTTCGGCCAGCTCGATCTCGGCCTCGGTCGGCGCGCCGAAAGACAGGCCCAGCGCGGCGGCGTCCTGCACGGCCTTGACCGTATCCGGCTCGGCATGGCCGAGGATCAGCGGCCCCCACGAACCAACGTAGTCGATGTAACGCCGGCCGTCGACATCCCAGACGTGGGCGCCCGCGCCGCGCGCGAAGAAGCGCGGCGTGCCGCCGACCGAACGGAAGGCGCGCACCGGCGAATTGACGCCGCCGGGAATGGTTTTCTGGGCGCGGGCGAACAAATCTTGGTTGCGGGTCATGAACGATGCCTCCGCAGGGCCGCCCCAAGGAGGCTCAGCCCCCCTGTGGGGGGCAGCGAGTCGAGGTTACGAGCGTGGGGGGCCAT
>JAGXSN010000241.1 GCA_018333815.1 Sulfuritalea sp.
TCGATCTGGCCGCGCGGCGCGAGGCGGACATCGACCGGCTGGCCGATGCCGCCGAGGCGGCGCTCGACCGGGAACTGCTCGACCGTTGGCTCTGATCAGCCCACCACGGACGGCGGCGTGTGCTTGAGCGTGAGCGGCAGGCCGGCCGCAACGAGGGTGACGTTGTCGGCCAGCGCGGCAATGCGCTGGTTGAGCCGGCCCTGCTCGTCGCGGAAGCGGCGCGCCAGCGCGGTCGAAGGCACGATGCACCAGCCGACCTCGTTGCTGACGAGGATGACATGGCCGGGCAGCGCCGGCAGCGCTTCCAGCAGCCCGTCTATCTCGGCCTCGCGCCCGGCGAGCAGTACGTTGGTCAGCCAGAGCGTGAGGCAGTCGACGAGCAGGCAGGTGTCCGGCGCGGCGGCGCGCGCCAGCGCGGCGGCGAGCGCGACGGGCTCCTCGATGCTGCGCCAGCCGGTTGGACGCCTTGCGCGGTGATGGGCGATGCGCTCCGCCATCTCGGCGTCGAGCGCCTGTGCCGTGGCAAGGTAGGTGACGCGCAAGCCCGTTGCGAGCGCCTGCCGCTCCGCGTAGCCGCTCTTGCCCGAACGGGCGCCGCCGATGACGAGTTCGATCATGGCCGAAGCTTACAATGTCGCCTTTTCAAGCGGGCTGTCTGATGGAATACGTTGTCGCGCCGGTCGCCGGCACCCTGGATGCCGCGCTCGCCGCGAAGATCGATGGCAAGACCAAGCCGCCCGGCAGCCTCGGCCGGCTCGAGGCGCTCGCCTTCCAGATCGGCCGTGTGCGCGGCACGCTGGCGCCGACGCTGAACCGGCCGCAGCTCGTCGTCTTCGCCGGCGACCATGGCGCGGCCAGGGCAGGCATCTCCGCCTATCCGCAGGAGGTGACCTGGCAAATGGTCGAGAACTTCCTCGCCGGCGGCGCGGCGATCAATGTCTTCGCGCGCGCCAACGGCATCGCGCTGACCATCGTCGATGCCGGTGTCGCCCACGACTTCGGTCGGCGCGAAAACCTCGTCGATGCGAAAGTCGGGGCTGGCGGGACGGCAAGCTATCTCGACGGTGCGGCGATGACGGCGGAAGAGTGCGAACGTGCGCTCGCGCGCGGCGCGGCGCTTGCCGGAAAACTCGCGGCGGATGGCTGCGAGGTGGTCGGCTTCGGCGAGATGGGCATCGGCAACACGGCGTCCGCCGCGCTGATCACGCATTGCCTGAGCGGGCAGCCGCTTGCCGCCTGCGTCGGCCGCGGCACCGGGCTCGACGACGCGGGCCTCGCCAGAAAGCGCGCATTGCTGCAGCAGGCGCTCGACCTCTGGCCGGAGCGGAATGCCGATCCGCTGGCCGTGCTCGCCCGTTACGGCGGCTTCGAGATCGCGATGATGGCGGGCGCGATGCTGGCCGCCGCGCAGCGCCGGCTGCTGGTCCTGGTCGACGGCTTCATCTGCGGCTCGGCGGCACTCGTCGCCGCCAGAATTGCGCCGGCCTTCCTCGACTACGCGGTGTTCTCGCACTTGTCCAGGGAGCCGGGACACCGCCTGCAACTGGCCGCGCTCGGGGTCGAGCCGCTGCTCGATCTCGACCTGCGCCTCGGCGAGGGCACCGGCGCGGCGCTGGCCTGGCCGCTGGTGCGCGCGGCCTGCGCCTTCCTCGACGAGATGGCGAGCTTCGCCTCGGCCGGCGTCGCCGCAAAACTGTGATCAGACGGGAGGCCGAATACTTCTTCGCCGCGCTGCGCTTCTTCACGCGGCTGCCGGTGCCCGCCCGGGTCGGCCACTCGGCGGAGCAGTTGAACCACGCGGCGCGCTGGTTCCCGGCGGTCGGCTGGATCGTCGGCGCCGGCGGCGCGGCCGTCACGCTGGCGGCCTTGCAGGTCTGGCCGGCGCCGGTCGCCGTGCTGCTCGGCATGGCCGCGACGCTGCTCCTCACCGGCGCCTTCCACGAGGATGGCCTGGCCGACACCATCGACGGCCTCGGCGGCGGCTGGACGCGCGAGGACGCGCTCGCCATCATGAAGGATTCGCGCATCGGCAGCTACGGCGCCATTGGCATCGGCCTCGCCCTGCTGCTGAAATTCGCGGCGCTGGGCGAACTTCTCGCCGTCCTGCCGGCGCCGATTTTTTTCTGGTTGCTGGTCGCCGGCCACGCCGTTTCGCGCTTCGCCTCGACCACGCTGATCTGCTGCCTCGACTACGCGCGCGCGGAGGGCAAGGCGAAGCCGCTCGCCACGCGCCTGGGCAAGGGCGAGCTGGCCTTCGCGGCGCTGTGCGGCCTGGCGCCCTGCCTGTTCCTGCCCTGGGCGCAAGTCGCCGTCGCGCTGGCGCTGGTCGCGCTCGTCACCGGGCTCGCCGCCCGCACTTACGTCAGGCGCCTCGGCGGTTACACGGGAGACTGCCTGGGCGCGACGCAGCAGCTGGCCGAAATCGCCTTCTACCTCGGATTGCTATGCGTTTGTGGCTGATTCGTCACCCGCCGCCGGCCGTCGCGCCGGGCATTTGCTATGGCGCCACCGACCTGCCGCTGGCCGAAGACCCGGCCGTCCATGCCGCGGCATTGCGACCCCTGCTGCCAGCGGACGTGCCGCTGTTTGCCAGCCCGCTTGAACGCTGCCGCCGGCTCGCCGCTTTGCTGCATCCGGCGCCGATCATCGATGCGCGCATCCGCGAGATCGATTTCGGCGCGTGGGAGATGCAGCCCTGGGACCGCCTCGACCGCGCATTGCTCGACGCCTGGGCGGCCGACCCGTTCCGCTTCGTGCCGCCCGGCGGCGAGGCCGTGGCGGCCTTGCGCGCGCGCGTCGCGGCTTTCCTCGCCGAGCTTCCCGATGAAGCGGTGCTGGTGGCGCATGCCGGGGTGATCAAGGTCTGCGCCGCCGAACTGGCGGGTGAGGCGGACTGGTTCGACCTGCGTTTCGACTACGGCGCGGTCAGCCTGATCGAGGAGGGCCGCTTCGCCTGGAAAAACCGCGGCAGTATCAGCGCAAATATCCCCAGGCCCTGAGCTGGGTGCGGGCGTGGCTGGAGGCTTCGCCCTGGCCGCCGGCCTGCAGGAAGCGGGCGTAGTGTTCGGCCGCCGCGCGCCGCTCGCCGGCCGCTTCGAGGCTGGCGCCCTTGAGGAAGACGATGCCCGGATCGCCGGGCAGCAGGCGGTCGAAACGGTCGAAGGCCGCGAAGGCGCCGGCCGGGTCGCGCTGGGCGAGCTTGAGCGAGCCCGCCAGCTTGTGGGCCTGGGCTTCCTGCGGATAGATCGCGCGCGCGGCCTCGGCGTAGCGCTGCGCCTCGGCGTTCCTGCCCTGCGCGGCGAGACAGCGCGCCAGCAGCAGGTTGGCCGGGTAGTCCTGGGGTGAAAGCCGGATCGCCCGGCCGAATTGCTCCTCGGCGGCGGGCAGCTTGCGCCGGGACATCGCCGTCTCGCCCTCCTTGCAGGCGTCGATGGCGGGCTTGATGGCGCGCAGGGGGGCGGTGCCGTCCATGAAGCGTTCGCGCTGCGGATCGGTCTTGAGGCTGGCCGCGTAGCGGGACTCGGCCCGCTGTCGGGCCGTGGCCTGGCGCTCGGCGCTCATCGGATGGGACGAGAACATGGTTTCCAGCAAGGAGGGCTGTTCCTTGGCCTCGCGCACCAGGATGCCGTGCAGACGCGTCATGCCGTCGGCCGGGTAGCCGGCGCGCACCAGGTATTCTTGCCCCAGCGCGTCGGCCTCGCGCTCGTCGTCGCGCGAGTAGGACGACAGCAGGGCGCTGGCGCCGATCTGGCCGGCGATCTGGGTAAGCCCGCCCCATTGCGAATCGCCGGTGGCGACGCCCAGTCCGATCACGGCCACCTGGGCGAGCAGCCCCTGACCCTGGCGCTGCGCCGCATGGCGTGCATTGACGTGGCCCAGTTCGTGGCCGAGCAGGGCGGAGAGTTCCGCCTCGTCCTCGAGCTCGACCAGCAGGCCGCGCGAGATGCCCATCGCGCCGCCGGGAAAGGTGTAGGCGTTGAGGTGGTTGGCGTTGAGGACGCGGTAGGAATAGGGCATGTCCGGCCGATGGGTGAGCCGGTGCATGCGCACGCCGACGCCGGAGACGTAATGATTGACCGCGCCCTCCTGCACGGCGCCCATGTCCCGGGAAAACTGGTGGGGCGCCACCTCCTTGTCGATGGCGCGCTCCTGGGCTTCGCTCAGGCCGACCAGGATGGTCCTGCCGTCGACGGGCGACGGGGCGCAACCCGACAGGGCGCCGGCGGCGGCCCCGGCCCCGAACAGCCAGAGCACGTCGCGGCGCGTCAGGCGATTTTGGGCCAGTCGTCTGGCCAGACCTTCGTTGTTTGGCAGTTCAGGCATGGTGGGGACGCTCCCGGTTCGTCGGAACAGACTGTGACACTACAATGCGCGCATGGGTTCGCCGATGATACAAGGCCGCAGTCCGCGTTCCGGCAGGCGCAGGCCGGCCGCTGCGCCGCCCCGCCTCCGGGTCGGACACTCCCTGGCGCGGCGATGAGGGCGCGGATCGATTTTCCCGCCACCCAGGCCGAAACCGGCGCGCGCCTGAGGCTCGCTTTCGCCGCGCCGCTGGCC
>JAGXSN010000242.1 GCA_018333815.1 Sulfuritalea sp.
TCGCCTTCATCCAGTGCGCCGGCTCGCGCGACGAGAACCACCTGCGCCACTGCTCGCGCATCTGCTGCATGGCCACGCTCAAGCAGACCATGTATGTGCGCGAAATCGACGCCGAAGCGAAATCCACGGTCTACTACATCGACATCCGCGTCATCGACCGCCTGGAGGATTTCTACCAGGGCGTCCAGAAGGATCCGAACGTCGGCTTCGTCAAGTCGAAGGTCGCGCGCATCGCCCTGAACGAGTCGAACGGCAATCCGATCCTGCACGGCGTCGATACCGAGGGTTATCACCGCTACGCCACCGAGCACGACCTCGTCGTGCTGGCGGTCGGCATGGAACCCGAAGTGGTCGGCCTCATTGGCCAAAAATCGCTGCCCGCAGACATCGTGCTCGACTCGTCGAACTTCATCGAAGGTTCGAAGAGCGCAGGCATGTTCGGCGCCGGCAGCGCGGCCAGCCCGCTCGACGTCAACCGCGCGGTCCAAAGCGCGACGGCCGCCGCGATGCGCGCCGTTCAGGTCATCCATAAAACCGCTTCCACGGAGGCCGCCGCATGAACACCCCAGTCGCAACGGCCAATAAATTCGCCGCCTACATCTGCTCCGGCTGCGGGCTCGGCGACAAGCTGAAAATCGCCGGCCTCGAAAAGGTTGCCAAGACCGAAGGCAAGATGGCGGTCATCAAGAATCACCCTTTCCTGTGCAATGCCGAAGGCGTGAAGATGATCCAGGACGATATCGCCAACGAGGGCGTCACGCACGTCTGCATCGCCGCCTGCTCGCGCCGCGCCAAGGCCGAAGCCTTCACCTTCCCGACCGTCGCCGTCTCGCGCGCCAACCTGCGCGAAGGCGTGATCTGGGTCGTCGCCGAAGGCGCCGGCCATGACGAAGTACGTCAGGAGATGGCGGAAGACTACGTGCGCATGAGCTGCGCCGAAGTCAAGAAAATGACCCTGCCCGGCGGCAACAAGAAGGAATCGGCGAGCAAGAAGATTCTGGTCGTCGGCGGCGGCATGTCCGGCATGACGGCCGCCCAGGCGGCGGTCGATGCCGGCTACGAAGTCGTGCTGGTCGAAAAGACCGGCCAACTCGGCGGCTTCGCCAACCAGATGTGGAAGCGCATGCCCTTCAATGCGCCCTATGCCGAAGCCCAGCCGACCGGCGCGGCCGAACTGGCGGCCGCGCTCTCCGCCAATCCCAAGGTCAAGGTTTACCTCAACTCGACGGTCACCGAAACCGCCGGCGCGCCCGGCCGCTTCGCGGTGAAGATCGCCGCAGAGTCGGGCAGCATCAGCGAGGAACTGTGCGGCGCCATCGTCCAGGCCTCCGGCTTCACCACCTATCCGATCGAGAAGCTGCCGGAACTGGGCGGCGGCCAGCCGAACGTGGTCGACCAGGCCGGGCTCGAAGCCCTGGCCAAGGCCGCCAACGGCGGCCCGATCAAGCGCGCCGACGGCAGGGAAGTCAAATCGGTCGTGTTCGTCCAGTGCGCCGGCCAGCGTGACGACTCCGGCACGCACCTGCCCTACTGCTCCGGCCACTGCTGCGGCACGAGCATCAAGCAGGCGACCTACTTCAAGGACCAGAACCCCGCCATCGACGCCGTAGTGATATACGACGACCTGCGCGTGCCGGGCATGGGCGAGGATTTCTACCGCAGCGCCCAGAACAAGGGCGTGATCTTCACCAAGGGCAAGGCCAGCAAGGTCACCGGCGGCGACGGTTGCAACGTGACCTTCAAGGACCTGATCCTCGACGAGGAAAATACCATCCCCGCCGACCTGGTGGTGCTGGCGACCGGCCAGGTGCCGAACGCCGGCGTCGATCTGGACGAATGGACGGCCACCGCCACGGCGGCGGAAAGCGGCGACGAGGCCGCCAAGACCAGGAAGTCCGCACTGCAGAAGATTTCCGTGCTCAACCTGAACTATCGTCAGGGCCCGGACATGCCGCAGCTCAAGTACGGCTTTGCGGATTCGCACTTCATCTGCTTCCCGTATGAAACCCGCCGTACCGGCATTTACGCCGCCGGCCCGATGCGCCGTCCGATGGACATGCACCAGGCCCAGGAAGACGCCACCGGCGCCGCGCTGAAGGCGATCCAGGCGGCCGAGAACGCCGCGCAGGGACGCGCCGCGCATCCGCGCGCGTGGGATCTGTCGTTCCCGAAGGCCCGCCTCGAAGGCTGCACCCAGTGCAAGCGCTGCACGGTCGAATGCCCGTTCGGCGCGATCGACGAGGACGAAAAGCGCTTCCCGCTGTTCAACGAGGAACGCTGCCGGCGCTGCGGCACCTGCATGGGCGCCTGTCCGGTGCGCGTCATCTCCTTCGAGAACTACTCCTGCGACACGGTCGGCATGCAGGTCAAGGCCGTCAATGTGCCGGAGGAGGACGAAGAAAAGCCGCGCATCCTGATTCTCGCTTGCGAGAACGACGCCTATCCGGCGCTCGACATGGCCGGCATGCAGCGCCTCGTCTACTCGGCCTTCGTGCGCGTCATTCCGGTGCGTTGCCTGGGTTCGGTAAATACGGTCTGGATCACCGATGCGCTGGGTTCGGGTTACGACGGCGTGATGATGATGGGCTGCCAGAAGGGCGAGAACTACCAGTGCCACTTCGTCAAGGGTTCGGAAATGGCCTACTACCGTCTCAGCAAGATCGGCGACACCCTCAAGGGCATGGGCCTCGAACCGGAGCGCATGCAGACCTACGAAATCGCCATCACCGATGGCGCGCGGGTGGCACGGCTGATCGACGAATACGTCGCCCAGCTCGACGAACTGGGCCCATCCCCGATGAAGGGCTTCGGCTAAAAGGAGACAAGGACAATGAGCGAAGCACTCGGTCAAGCGAATAGTCAGGCCATCGCCCGCTACAAGAACAATTTCCTCAAGGAAGTCGAGGAGCGCGTCGAGGACGGTCAGTGGGTCAAGATGTGCATGCAGTGCGGCGTCTGCGCGGGCTCCTGCCCGTTCGGCCCGCACTGGGAGCATTCGCCGCAAAAGATATTCATGATGATCCGCGCCGGCAAGCGCGAGGAAGTGCTGACCTCCGATTCGATGTGGATGTGCACCTCCTGCTACAACTGCGTCGTGCGCTGCCCGCGCAAGCTGCCGATCACCCACATCATGCACGGTCTGGCCAATTATGCCCACCGCCTCGGCCTGGTGGCAAAGGGCCAGCCGACGCGCGACATCGCCGTGCTGTTCTGGAAAAACATCATCAAGGGCGGCCGCCTCAATGAGCTCACCTTCTCGCTGTCGATGTACTTCCGCGACGGCTTCGGCCAGGGCGTCAAGAACGCGATGGCCATGCAGGGGATCGGCCTGGCGCTCGTCAAGACCAAGCGCCTCAATCCGATGGAAATCCTCGGCGGCCATATGTGCAAGGACAAGAGCGGCATCCAGCGCATGCTCGCCAAAGCGGCCGAGATCGAAGACAAGCGACGCGGCATGGCCTGACAGGAGATCGAGAAACATGGCAAAGAAAAACTACGCGTTCTATCCGGGTTGCTCCTCGCAGAAGGGTGCCTCGGCCTCGAACTACCTCAACTCCTTTGGGCTGATGTGCGAAAAGCTGGACATCCAGCTCAACGAGGTGCCCGACTGGAACTGCTGCGGCGCCTCGATCGCCTACGCCGAGGGCAGCGAACTGCCGCGTCTCATGCTCAGCGCCCGCAACATGGCGATCGTGGAAAAGGAACTGCCCGGCCAGGACATGGTATCCGGCTGCCCGGCCTGCTGGCTCGCGCTGCGCGAAGCCAAGGGCCGCTTCGAAGAACATGGCAGCATGAAAACCGAGGCCAACGAGTGCCTGCAGGATCTCAATCTGTCATATCAGGGCCAGGTCAAGCCGCGCCACATGACCGAAGTGCTGATCGAGGACATCGGCTACGACGCCATGAAGGCCCAGGTCGTGCGTCCGCTGGACGGCGTGAAGATCGCCGGCTATGTCGGCTGCCAGACCAACCGGCCATTCGGGATCGACGGCGAATCCTTCGAAAACCCGATGTACCTCGACAAGATGATCGAGACCGTCGGCGCCGAGCCCGTGCCCTATGACCAGAAGGTGACCTGCTGCGGCGGCGCGCTGGCCTTCTCCGAACCCGACAAGTCCTACAAGCAGATTCGCGACATCGTCGAATCGGCCTACGACCACGGCGCGCAGGTCATCGCCACACCCTGCCAGCTCTGCCAGGCCAACGTCGAGCTCTACCAGTCGGAAATCAACAAGAAGCAGGGCACCAAGTTCAGCATGCCCGTCGTCTTCTACTCGCAGCTGCTGGGCCTCGCCTATGGCGGCGATCTCAAGCAGACGGGACTGGACGGCCAGGTAATCCGCGCCAACGTGCTGGAGAAATTCATCAAGTAGGAAACACGCCGCAAAGGGGCCAACGGCCGGCACAGCAACTCACTCGCCGGCCGTATTTCTCGCTACAACGCGCGGCTTTCGTGGGCCGACAGCTCAGATGGGAGAGCGCCGCGTTCGCAATGACCCTAAAACCTCAGCTAGCCGGTGAGGCGCTTGCCGCCCTTGCGGTCAGCCTCGATGAAGCCGAGCAGCTGCTGCCCGTCATCCTCCTGGGCGACGAGCATCTCGCCCTGCAAGGTGCGGCGCAATCGGAGCGCACGTAACGAGAACAGTTGGGCGCTGGATGGTGGTGGTGTAGTTCCTCGGTAGAGGAAACCAGCCTGCCACGCGGGCCAGCGCACCGTAGGCGTGATTGTACATACCGGGCGCATCCGAGGGAAAACCGGACGTCCCCGCGCACTTCCTCTCTGGTTCGAGTGGCGAGGGTCCGCAGTTCGATCCCCAAAAACGGAACCGAACACGGCGGCGCGAGATTGTTCCTGTTTTTCGTCAAATTATTGCATTAGACGAATAAACGGAACATACTTCCCCCATGCTCGCCGACACCCACACCCAACGCGTCCTCGATCTGGCCAGCCAGAAGGGGTTGCTGCGCGCCAGCGATCTGGACGCCATCGGTGCGCCCCGGGTCGTCCTGACGCGCCTGACCGCCGCTGGCCTTCTGGACAAGGTTGGGCGCGGTCTCTACCGCCTGCCCAATCATCCTGGCTCGGAGGACGAAGGCCTCGCGGCCGTCGCCACCAAGGTGCCGCAGGCCGTGTTCTGCCTGCTGACCGCGCTGCAATTTCATGAGCTGACCACTCAACTACCGCGCCAGATCTGGATCGCCATGCCGCGCGGCAGTCACGTGCCCCGGATCGACTATCCGCCGGTCAAGATGGTTCAGATGACCGGCGACGTCTACACGGCGGGCGTCGAGGAGCACCTGCGCGACGGCGTGAAGCTGCGGGTGTACGGCGCGGCCAAGACGGTCGTGGACTGCTTCAAGCACCGCAACAAGATCGGTCTGGACGTCGCGCTGGAGGCGCTGAAAGACGTGCGCGCCAAGCGCAAGGCCACGGCGGACGACCTGTGGCGCTACGCGAAGATCTGCCGCGTGGCCAACGTGATGCGTCCCTATCTGGAGGCCACCGAATGAACGACATCGCGGCTTCCGTGCGCGCCCGCCTGCTCAACGTCGCCAAGGCGCAGGGCGTGGATTTCAATCAGGTGCTGGTGCGCTTCGCGCTGGAGCGCATCCTCTACCGCCTGAGCCAGTCCGAGCATGCGGATCGCTTTCTGCTCAAGGGCGCGCTGCTGTTCGCGCTCTGGTACGACATGCCTCATCGGGCCACGCGCGACGCCGACCTGCTCGGCTTCGGCGCGAGCGATCTGGAATCCGTGGCCCAGGCCTTCCGCGACATCGCCGGCGTTGCGGTAAACGACGGCATCGTATTCGACCCGGCCTCGGTCGTCGGCGAGGAAATCCGAAAGGACGCAGGATACGCCGGCGCGCGCATCCTCATCAGCGGCGAACTGGCCAAGGCACGGTGCAAAACGCAGGTCGACATCGGCTTCGGCGATGCCGTGACGCCAGGCCCCGTCGATGCGACCTACCCGGTGCTGTTGAACGACCTACCCGCACCTCGTCTGCGAACCTACCCCGTTTACACCGTCGTCGCGGAGAAGCTTCACGCCATCGCGCTGCTGGGCATGACCAACAGCCGGGTGAAGGATTACCTCGACCTGTCGGTGAGCCGCCCCCGATTTTTCTGGACACGAATTTGGGGTTAAATCGTGTCTGAAAAAGGAGTTGGGAAATGGTGAAGGAATCGAAAGTGGAAGGGGTTGCGCCGGGTTCGCCGGAAGGAGCCCGTAGGGCGACTGGAGG
>JAGXSN010000243.1 GCA_018333815.1 Sulfuritalea sp.
GCCGCGCGACGCGCCCCTCGCCTCCCTGTCGGCGGGGGCGCCGGCGCCCGGTTCGTAGAGTCGTTCCGGCCCCAGGGCTTTCAGCAGGGCCAGGCTGAGCAGTTCCTCGTCGACATCGCCGTCGGCGGAAAACAGATGCTGGATGCGTCCGCGCTGTCCCGCCGCGGCGACGATGGCGGGAGTGAGGACTTCCCCCATGGTGGCGACCATGCAGCCGTTGGGCGCCACGTTGAGGATCAGATCCGCGCCATGGCGCAGCTCGTGCAGCGCTTCTCCCGCATAGGTGGCGAGCTCGCCGAGGGGACGCAGGGTCGGGATCATCTCGCGCGTGGCCGGCAGTGTCTTGCGCGTCGCCAGCGGCATGGGCAGCCCGGCGGCGCGGTAGAGCGGGCGCGCCATGAGGTTGCGCAGGATGAACTGGAGACTGCGCGCCAGACGGATACGGCCGCGCGTCGCGCCGATGGCCCGGTCGGGCCGGTCGTTCTTGCCGGAGGGGGACATGAGTCTTTCGAGGCGGTCGCGCTGGACCTCGATCACTTCGTCGAAAGCCCACTCCATGTAGTTCCAGACCGGGGTGTATTCCAGGGTGAAACGACGAAAGCCGAGCTGGTCGAGGAGGAGGCGAAAGATCTCCTCGGCCTGGGATGCGCGCATGTAGACCTCGCCCGTCAGGGCGATGCGGAAAGCGTCCTGCGGGGCGCTGCGACCCTCGATCCAGCGCCTGGCGAAGCCGCGCACCAGGCGCCGGAGTCCGGGGTCGTAGAGGCGATAGGCGAAGTATTTCACGACCCATTCGAGGTAAGGCAGGCGCTGTGCGCCGGCCATCAGCCAGCGGCCGGTGCGCCCCGGCCCGGCGAAACTTTCCAGGTTGCGGTACACCTCCGCTTTCAGGGCCAGGAAATCGGCGTGGAAGCGGCGATATTCCGCCGCGTCGCGGCAGGCCGGCGCGCCGGTGAACAGCAGGCTTTGCAGCACGCCGTGCAGGATGATGCCCAGGTGGGCGCGCGCCAGCACCCATTGCTCGACTCCGATGTCGTAACCCTCGGCCTCGTGGCCGATCAGGAACTTGACCAGCGGTTCTCCGGGCGCGGCCGGGCAGGCCGGGTCGTCCGCCGCAGCGGCCAGGCCCGCCGCCGCCTTGCGCTGGAACATCAGCCGGTGCATGTCGGCGTATTGTCCCTGCCGGCAGGGGCCGGGGCCCTTGTTGTCGAAATAGAGCAGGCGCCGCTTGCCTGCCACCAGCGGATCGCCGCCGGCGCGCCGGCGTACGAAGTCCGCCTCGGCCCGCTCGAGATCGGCCCAGACGGCGGCCAGCGGCGCGCACACCGCGTCGCCCGTGGTCTTGCGGCCCTGCCGGACGAGACGGCTCAGGCTGTACTCGTCGTCGTCGTAATTGTCGATGCAGGTGAACCCGGCGCCGCGCAGCACGGCCGTCAGTACCCGGTTGTCGGCGAGGGTCGGAAAGTAGAGGACGTCCCGCTCCTTGTCGATGGGGTCGGAGAGAAGCTGGCCCAGCGTGCGCACGTCGAAGGGGCCTTCGTCGCTCAGCCGCATGCGCTCGTGGAGTCCCAGATCCAGCTGCTTGACATAGGTGTTGATCCGGTTTTCCAGATGGGCCAGTTCCTTGATCACGGCATCGGACTGGATCAGCAGGAAGGGGCGCTGTTTCATGATTTCGGCGATAAGCGGGCTCACCACGCTGTCCGGCCCGCAGCAGAACGTCGAAACCTGAACCACCGGCAGCAGTTCGGGGCCGGTCTCGATGCGGCGGAAGGCGTCCCGCAGCCCCTCGTGGCGCAGGCGCTTGTGCAACTCGCGGCGGGCGACGGCATCGAACAGGCTGGCGATGAAATGCGGATTGCGCCAGTAGAGATGGGCGTAGTCCGGATTCAGATCGAGATCGAGAACGTAGGAGGGCAGCACTACCATGTGCTTGTCGCGCAACAGGCGGCGCACATGGCTGTCGTAGATGCCCGGGTTGAGGATGTATTCGCGCCCCACCACCAGTGCGACCGGCACGTCCTGGTCGAGGGCTTCCTGCGCCATGGCGGCGGCCAGGTCGGCCACCTCGGCGCGCAGTTGCAGATGGTCGCCGATGGCGCCGGCGAGGGCCGCGCTCAGGTCCGCGGCGGTGGGATCGATGCGGTAATGGCGGAACACGGCGGCCAGCCGGCCCTGCAGCTGCGCGCGCAGGGCTTCCGCCTCGACCTGGCTCAGATCCAGATTGAAGAGATGGAACCGGCTGTGCCCGTGGGCCAGGCGCGCCATGTTCAGTGCCACCGCCACGCCGCCCTGGTTGAGGGTGCAGGTGCGGCCGATGCTCATGCCCTGAGTCGGCATGAACTCGATCTGGGGCGCAAGAATGATGCCGTGGGGGGCGCCGGCCAGCCGGCGATAATGCCCCACTGCGCCCATGTGGGGGGCGCAGGTGTCGATGTTGAACAGGGGCTGGGCGTCGGTCAGATCGCTGTCGCGCACGTCATCGACATGAACCGGCAGGCCCAGCCGCACGAACAGGCGGCCGAGCAGATAGGCCCATTCCGACACCGAGAAGCTGCGCGGGATCACCAGGCGGTTGGGGTCCTCGCTGCGGGGCTGGCGGGCGCCGATGTAGTCCCAGATTTCCTTGTAGGTGTCGCGCACGGCCTGGACCGGGGCCTTGGTCTTCTTCCTGGCGAGCAGTTCGTTGATGGCGCTGCAGCCGCCCAGGGTGAAGGACAGGGCCTTCTTGCCATCGGCCCCGCGACAGGTGAGCTGGGTGCGGTTGCAGCAGGCGGCCTTGTCGTCGCAGGCGGCGCCGTGACACTGGATGATGCGTTTTTCGAAGCGGGATTCCAGGAAAGTGTCGAGGCGGATCGGCACGTCGCCGTCCGGCAGGGTCTGCGCCAGGGTGAGCACCAGGCCGAAGCAGGCGCGATGACCGGGATGGGGCGGTACCAGGGCGTAGGTGCGGCCGCCCAGATAGCTCTGGAGGCGATGGGTGACGGCCACCGGCAGCGGATCGGACAGCATGGTCTGGCCATGCAGCAGGACCACGGTGTTTCTGGGCAGTTCCACCTGTGACCAGAGGGTGCGGGCCATGTTCTCGACGATCGCCCAGTTGGCGGAAGCAAGAATCTCGGCCCGCGAGACGCCCTGAACCTGGAGCTTGCGCGCGTTTTCCATCAGGAAGACGGCGCAGGTGGCGTTGATCGCCAGCCCGCGCGGCGCGGCATAGGCCTCGGCGCAGGCCTGCGCCACGCCGGGCAGGCCGAGCATGGCGGCCAGCGTGTCCATCAGGCTGCCCGTGCCGGCGGAGCACTTCAGGTTCATCGCGTTGTTGAACAGCTCCGCTTCCCGCAGGGCGATGGTCGAGATCTTGGTGTCCTCGCCGCCGATGTCCACCAGCACGCAGAAATCCGCGTTCACGTCGGCTTCGCCTGCCGCCCGCAGGCGCTGCACATGCTCGCGCGCCAGGACGATCGAGCCGCGCGCATGGGCGTAGTTTTCCACCAGCACCATGACGCGCCCGGCCAGCGCCGGATAGCGGTTCTCCAGCGCCTGCTGCACCTGGAAGCGGGCCGAGCCGGTGATGCCGATGCCGCGCAGGCGCAGGGTCTCGTGGCCGGCTTCGCGCAGCTCGCGAAATACCTGCTGCAGGGTCTGGATCGTGTCGCCCGCATTGCTGTAGGCGCGCAGGAACAGCACGGCGCCGCTTGCGCTGTCGGCCAGCACCACCTTGGCCATGGTCGAGCCGACGTCCAGGGTCAGATACAGAGGGCGATCGGCCAGCTCCGGCGGTGCAGCCGGAGCGGCCTGATCCGGTAGGCGCAGGAAGCGCCGGTCCGCCTCGTAGCCGGCCTTGAGCGAAGGAAAGTCGGGAAAGACATCTTCCGCCGCGGATTGCGGCGGCCGGGCGACGGGGCGTGCGGGGGTCTCCCGTCCGGATTTCCCGCCGAGCCGCTGCAATGCCGCAAGCGCCACATCGTTGTCGGGATCCCAGAGAACCTGGCGCACCCCCTGCTGGCGCAGCGCGTCCTCGGCGCAGTCCCGGGCATAGCGCCAGTGAAAAACCCGGCCGGTCAGGCAGACCGCATCGAATCCCGCGGGCAGGCGCCGGCAGGCCTTGAGCACCTCCGATTTGAGCGTGGTCGCCAGGGCCATGTCGAGGGGAATGCCCTGGTTCTTGTCGGAAATGGTGGCCGAGGAACTGAACACGCCGCAGCGGTCGGCGCGCACGGTGATCTTCGCCCGTCGCTCGCGGCCGGCCTCGCCCAGATATTCCGCCAGCAACACGTCCACGTCGGCGCGCGCCAGCCCCAGCTTTTGCAGCACCCGATCCAGGTTGATGCCGGCGCCGGCGCCGCAACGCGGGTTGACCACCAGCAGGTCGTCCTTGAGCTTGCCTTCCCGATCGACGCCCGCCAGCAGGTAGCCGGAAGCGGACAGCTCGACGATGGCGAGGCTGTGCGCCTCCGGATCGAGCCGGTCGGCGACCAGCAACTTGGCCGCCATCCAGGCGCCGGCAGCCGGCAGGATGGTCCTGCCGCCCGCCAATCCATTGCGCACGAAGGGGGCGAGCTTGCCGGTGATGAGTGCGCGATCCGGCAACGCGGCGCCGAAATGTTCGCGCAGGCGAAACTCCGCCGCGATCTCGGCGAACGGCCGGCTGCTGGGAAAGGTGGCGTCGAAGAGCCGCGCGCCGGCGGCGTCGAGTCCGAGGAGGCGGAAATGGCCCACACCTGCATCGACGATCAATTTCGGTTCCATCATCTGCATTTTGATTATCCTGGAAGAACTGACGTTCGCCCCATGCCGTCGGTCGGGTGCGCGCCCTCTGTGGTATCGTTCGCCGCGGCCGATGTGAAGAGCCTCTCGACCAGCCGCATCTTGCCAGAAAACTCGCCTGTTTCGTGATCTCGCTCTGAAACAATAACTTCAAGGTGATTCGCTTCGCATCGCTGGGCA
>JAGXSN010000244.1 GCA_018333815.1 Sulfuritalea sp.
CCCGCATTTTCGCACGCCCCCGAGAAAAACCCCGCCCCTGCCGCAAGGCAGGGGCGGGCGAACCTGGCAAAACGCCAGAGGGAGTGGAGAAACCGGTTGCGCCGAACCGCGCGTCGTCACACAGAATATCGTGACTCTAATTGGCGAAATCCATAAGAACAATTCACTTTTTCTTATAGTCATGATAAGCATTTTATTATTGCCATGCAGCATTCCATGTCAATACCCGCCGAAGCCGACCGCGCCCTCCGGCGACCATGCAGAAGGCATTGTCAGTGACGGATTTGCCCTATAGAATCGGGCTTCCGCCAACCACGAAACAGGATACCGCAATGCGACTCGCTACCCGACCTTCCGTTCTCGGCGCCGCCGCCCTGACCGCCCTGCTTTCCGGTTGCGTCAGCACCGGACCGACCATCGGCTCCAAGGATGCCGAAACGGTGGCCACCGGTTCCGCCGCCGGCGCTTCCGCGCAGCATGCCAACACCCAGCTCGAAAAATGCGACAGCCCTCTGGGCACCGCCGCCTTGGTGGAAGAAACCTCCGCCGAGTGGTATCGCATCTTCACCACCGAATACAAACTCGGCTCCACCACGCCGGTGCTGCGCCTGCTGATGCAGCAGAGCAACTGCTTTGTCGTCGTCGAGCGCGGCCGCGCCTTCCAGGCCATGGAGCGCGAGCGTCAGATCGCCGGCGCCGGACAGGCTCGCGCCGGCAGCAACTTCGGCGGCGGCCAGATGGTCGCGGCCGACTACAGCATCACGCCTGAAGTGCTCGTTTCCGGCCGGAACACCGGCGGGGTGGGTGGTGCGCTGGGCGGACTGGGCGGCGGTCTGGGCCTGGTCGGCGCCATCGCCGGCGGCATCCGCACCAACGAGGCGGCCACCATGCTGACCCTGATCGACAATCGCTCCGGCGTCCAGATCGCCGCGTCGCAGGGCGCCTCGAAGAACACCGACTTCAGCCTTGGCGGCGTCCTGATCGGCGGCGGCGCCGGCGCCGGCCTGGGCGGATACTCCAACACTCCGCAAGGCAAGGTCGTCGTCGCGGCCTTCACGGACGCCTACAACCAGATGATCCGCGCACTGCGCAGCTACAAGGCGCAGCAGGTGCAGGGACAGGGTCTGGGAACCGGCGGCAGGCTGCAGGTGGACGGCGCGCCCGCCCCGGCGCCCGCCCCGTCCAAGCCCGCGGCCAGGACCACGACCAAGAAACCGGCGCCGGCATCCTCAGGCAGCACCGCACCCACGAAATAACCGGCCAGCGCCGATCTCCGGCGCTGGCGTTTTCGTTTCCGGCCTCATCGCCCCCACGCTCCCGTTCATAAGCTGCAGCGGCCATCATCCGCCGGGATGATAAGATCAAGGCGAAAACAGGGCTTGCCGCCCACGCCACCGGGAGTGCTGCATGAAACACGTCACCCTGCGCCAGCTCAAGGTCTTTGAGTCCGTAGCGCGTCATCTCTCCTTCTCGCGCGCCGCGGAGGAACTGCACCTGACCCAGCCGGCGGTGTCGATGCAGGTCAAGCAACTCGAGGAGCAAGCCGGCCTGCCCCTGACCGAGATGATCGGCAAGAAGGTTTACCTGACCGAGGCCGGCGAAGAAGTCGCCCGGCACGCGCGCCTGCTCGCCCAGCAGCTGCGCGAGGCCGGCGAGGCGCTCGACGCCATCAAGGGCGTGCGCGGGGGCCGCCTGTCGGTCGGCGTGATCAGCACCGCGAAATACTTCGCGCCGCACCTGCTCGCCGAGTTCCGCCGGCGCCAGCCGGGCATCGAGCTTCGACTGGGTGTCCACAACCGCGAAACGGTGGTGCGCAAGCTCGCCGAGAACGAGGTCGACCTCGCCATCATGGGGCAGCCGCCCCTGGAATTCCCCACCGTTGCGGAAGCCTTCGCCGATCATCCCCTCGTCATCATCGGCGCGCCCGATCATCCCCTCGCGCAGCGCAAGAAGGTCGCGCCGAGCCTGCTCAACGAGGAAACCTTCATCATCCGCGAGCCGGGTTCCGGCACGCGCGCGGCGATGGAGCGCTATTTTTCGGATGCCCGCATCGCGCCGCGCCAAAGCATGGAGCTGGTCAGCGACGAGGCGATCAAGCAGGCGGTGATGGCCGGTCTGGGCCTTGCCTTCATCTCCGCCCACGCCGTCAGCCTGGAATGCGAGGTCGGCCGCCTGGCGATCCTGCCCGTGACCGGGATGCCGGTGATCCGGCGCTGGTTCGTCGTGCACCGCGCCGAGAAGGCGCTGCTGCCGGTCGCCGAGACTTTCCGGGCATTTCTCATCGCCGAGGCGCCCGTCCTGCTGTCGCGCAAGGGCTAGAGCGACCTACCGCACGAGACGCCGGAGCAGGGCGAGATCGACGCCGTCGAGATCGGGCAGCACCCGGAGTGCGCCGGTGAAATCGTCGGCGCGGGTCCAGGAGTTGACGCTGACCATCACCGCGATCCCGGCCCCCGCGGCGGCGCGCACGCCGTTGCCGGAATCCTCGATGGCAAGGCACTCGTGTGCGGCCAGGCCGAGCTCCCGCAGCGTCCAGCGATAGATGTCGGGCGCCGGCTTCTTGGCGGCCGCCTGCTCGCCGGCCCCGATCGCGCCGAAGCTCCCGGCCGGCAGGTCGGCGAAGCTCGTCTCCAGCAGCGCATCGACGTTGGCGCGCGAGGTGGTGGTGGCGATCGCCAGGCGCACGCCGCCATCGAGCAACTCGCGGATCAGACGCTTGACGCCCGGACGGGCCGAGACTTCGCCCCGCGCGACGCGGCGGTTGTAGAGCTCCGTCTTGCGCTCGTGCAGACGCGCGATGAAGGCCGCGCCACCGGGCGCCTGCAAGCGCGCCGGATCGACCCGGTCGCAGTAGTGGCGCAGGCGCTCCTTGCCGCCGGCCACGGCGAGCAGCTCGACATAGAGCCCGGCATCCCAGCGCCAGGGCAGGCCGAATTCCCCGAAAGCCTCGTTGAAAGCCTGCCGGTGGGCCTCCTCGGTGTCGGCCAGGGTGCCATCGACGTCGAAAATCACCGCCTGCAGGCTCATTGTCCGACTCGCCCCGTTACCCGGCCTTCCACTTGATCGAGCAGCCGATGCCGGGAATCTGTGCGCGCGGGCCGTGTCCGGTCAGCGCCACCTCGCGCATCGCCTCGAACAGGTCGCGGCGCACGTCCGCGGGAGCGGTTTCCTTGCGCGACGCGTCGAGCCGGCCGCGATACTGCAACTCCAACTTGCCGTTGAAGCCGAAGAAATCCGGCGTGCACACGGCGCCGTAGGCCTTGGCGACCTGCTGGGTGTCGTCCAGCACATAGGGAAACGGAAAGGCCTTGTCCTGCGCCAGCCTGACCATGTTGTCCCAGGAATCCTCGGGGTAGTCGGTCGGATCGTTGCTCATGATCGCGATGCTGCCGATGCCGAGCGTGGCCAGCTCGCGCGTGTCGCGCACGATGCGGTCGATCACCGCCTTGACGTAGGGACAGTGGTTGCAGATGAACATCACCAGCAAGCCGTTCGGGCCGCGCGCGGCGGCCAGGGTGTGGCGCTTGCCGTCCACGCCGGGCAGGTCGAAGTCGAGGGCCTTCCAGCCGAAATCGCAGACGGGGGTGGGGGTGCTGACCATGAGATCTCCTCGTGGCGGGCCTATTTTGACGTTGCGGGTTCCAGCGCCATGCGCAAGGGTACCTCAAAACGCCCGTCGGCGTCCTCGCCTTTTTCCGCCGGCAGCAGCTGCATGCGCTCGGGCGCGAGACCGGCCTGACCGAGAACCTCGAGCGCGGCCTCGCCGCGCGTGCGCGCCAGCGCCAGCAGGCGCTCAGCGGCAACGCTCTCCTGCGCGCGCAGACGTTCGAACAGCAAGCCATGAAAATCCACGCCTTTCAGCTGCGCCACCTCGCTTGCGTCGAGGGTCTTCCTCTCCCCCAGCAGGCCGGCGAGGCGCGAGATCATCCTGCCGGCGGCGCCTTCCTCCATCTGACCGGGGTTGGCGGCGCGAAAGCCCTCCTTGAGGGCGGCCAGAGCGGCCGCGCCGAAACGCTCCTTGTAGAGCGCCTCGAGCGCTTCGCGCAGTTTCGGCTGCTGGGTCGAGATCGGGCCGGGATCGCCCTCTTCCGGCACGCGCTGGCCGGCGCGGACGAGCAGGTTGCGCCGCAGCTGAAGGTCCTGCAGGGCCGCGCGATCGGCCTCGGCATGCACGCCGCCGACGGCCAGGATCAGGCCCGGGCGCTTGCCGAGCGCCTCGGCCAGTCGCGCCAGCTTCTCGCGCTCGGGCGGCGCCAGCCGCGCCATCCCCGGCTCGAAGGCGATCTCCTCGATCGTCTCGCCGCCGCCGAACAGCGCGCCGAGCGCGCGGAACGGCGCGGTGGCGATCTTGGTCAGCAGGTTGGCGATCACCTTCCAGATGATCGCGCCGTAGCTGAACTGCGGGTCGTCGAGACTGCCGGCGACGGGCAGGCCGAGGTCGATGCGACCGGACGCGTCGCGCAGGAGGGCGAGGGCCAGATCGAGCGGCAGGTCTTGCGCCGCCGGGGATTCGATGCGCTCGCCGAGCGTCAGCTGGTCCATGATCACCTGGTTCTCGCCCTCCAGCTGGCGCTGCCTGATCCGGTAGCGCAGGTCGAGCGAGAGCTTGCCCGAGTCGATCTTGCGCCCGGCGAAATGCGCCGTATAGGGTGTCAGGCGGGTCATCTCGACGTTGCGGAACTGCACGCGCAGATCCAGGCTGTTGGTCGGGTTGCCGAGTTCGACCTGGCCGGCGGCGCGCGCCTGCCCGTAGTCGTCCACCACGCCCTCGAGTTCGACCTGGCCGACCGCACCGGGCCGGTTCGACAGGCCGGCGATGCTGCCGCGCAATTCGTGGATGCGGGTGCCGAACGGCAGGATCAGCGAGCGGTCGGCAAAGTCCAGCCCGCCCCCGGCAAAGCGCAGGCGATCGATGTTCACGCCGAAAGTCGGCGCTGGCGCGACGGCGGCTGCCGCGGCGGACGGCTTGATCACCCGCTTGAAATTGAGGTTCTTGTCCCGGTCGATCAGCACCCGGGTGTCGAGGCCGTCGAGGCGCAGTTCGCCCAGATCGAGCGCTCTGGTCGTCAGGCGCAGATCGCGGCTGACGAGGGATTTCCAGGCCAGCAGAGGCCGTTCGCCGCCGGGTTCCATCAGGCGCAGGTCGCGCACGGCAAAAGCGCCGCGCAGGTCCGGCCCCTTCTCGTTGTGGGTGACGCGCCCCTCGAGCGACAGGCGGCCGGCCGCGAGCGTCAGCGTCGTTCTCGCGTCGAGCAGGGGCTGCGCGGCTTGGAGGGCGAGATCGTCCAGGCGAA
>JAGXSN010000245.1 GCA_018333815.1 Sulfuritalea sp.
ATCGCGGCGGCGTCCAGGGGCTGCGGGTCGAGCACCGCCACGGTGAGCGTGGCGTCGCCGAAGTAGGTCTTCGCCACCGCCTGCACTTCCTCGGCGGTAACGCTGCGGATGCGCTCGATGAAGGTGTCGATGTCGCGCCAGGAAAAACCCGTGGCCTCGATCTGGCCGATCTCCATCGCCTGCGCCATCAGCGAATCGCGCTTGAACACCTGGGCGGCGATGGTCTGCGTTTTCACGCGTTTGAGTTCCTCCTCGGTCACGCCCTCCTTCTGGATGCGGCCAAGCTCGGCGCGCAGCGCGGCTTCGAGCTCGGCCACCGTGCGGCCGGCGGCCGGCTGGCCGGCCAGGAGGAAGGTAGCCTCGCCGCGCACCGTGGCGTCGTAGCCCGCGCCCACCGACTGGGCGATCTTCTCGGCGCGCACCAGATGCCGGGGCAGGCGCGCCGCGTCGTGGCCGTCGAGCAGGGCGGCGAGCACCTCGAGTGCGAAGGGCTCGCGATCCCGGCCGATGTCGACGAGCTTCGGCACCTTCCAGGCCATGAGCAGGTAGGGCAGCTGGGCCGGGGCCTTGACCGTGACGCGGCGCGGGCCGGTCTGGGCCGGCTCGTTCTGCGGCTTTCTGATCGGCAGCGTGCGCGGCTTGTGCTGGCCGTAGGTTTGCTCGGCCAGCCGGAACACCTCCTGGGGGTCGACATCGCCCACGACGACGACATAGGCGTTGTTGGGCGCATACCAGGCGCGATACCAGTCCTGCGTGTCCTGCCAGGTCATGTGCTTGAGATCGTCCATCCAGCCGATGATGGGGCGGCGGTAGGGGTGGGCCATGAAGGCTGCGGCCTTGAGTGCTTCAAACAGCCGTCCCTCCGGGTTGTCCTCGGTGCGCAGTCGCCGTTCTTCCTTCACCACCAGGATTTCGGCGGCGAACTCCTCGGCGGAAAGCACGAGGTTGGCCATGCGATCGGCTTCGAGGCGCATCATCTCGGGCAGCGCGGCCTTGGGCACGATCTGGAAATACGCCGTGGCATCGAGGCTGGTGAAGGCGTTGTCGCGCCCGCCGGCCTCCGCCACGCGCCGGCTGAACTCGCCGGGCCCGATCGTCTGCGTGCCCTTGAACATCATGTGTTCGAGCACGTGGGCCACGCCGGACGTGCCGTCCTGCTCGTCCATGCTGCCGGCGCGATACCAGACCATGTGGACGGCCACCGGCGCGCGGCGGTCTTCCTTCACGATTACCCGCAGGCCGTTTTTCAGGGTGGTTTCGTGGGGGTTCGCCAACGTCGGCGCCGGCAGGACGGCAGCGCAGACGACGAGCAGCAACAGCGGGCTGATTTTCATGGGGCTGGGGGCACCTGGCTTAGAATGAACAACGCGTATCCTACCCTGCGCGACAACCCCTACGACAGACCAGCCCATGTTTGGTTTCCTGAAGAAGAGCGCGGCGGCCGATACGCCGAAAACCTCCTGGACCGAGCGACTCAAGGCCGGTCTTTCGCGCACCCGCGTCGCCCTCAACACGCCGCTCTCCGAGCTATTTTCCCGCACGACAATCGACGAGGAACTGCTCGAAGAGCTCGAATCCACGCTGCTGATGGCCGATTGCGGCGTCGACGCGACGCACTGGCTGCTGGACGAACTGCGCGCCAGAGTGAAGAAGGAAAAGATCGAGTCGCCGGCCGCGCTGCGCGCCGCGCTGATCGAGCTGATGACGCAGCTGCTGGCGCCGCTCGAAGCGCCGCTCGACCTGAATCATCCGACGCAAAGCCAGCGCCCCTTCATCATCATGATCGCGGGGGTGAATGGCGCGGGCAAGACGACCTCGATCGGCAAGCTCGCCAAGCAGTTCCAGAAGGAGGGCCACGGCGTGCTGCTCGCCGCCGGCGACACCTTCCGCGCCGCCGCGCGCGAACAGCTCGCCGAGTGGGGCCGCCGCAACGACGTGACCGTCGTTGCGCAGGACGGCGGGGATCCCGCCGCCGTGGTGTTCGACGCCATCAGCGCGGCACGCGCGCGCGGCATCGACGTGATGATGGCCGACACGGCAGGACGCTTGCCGACCCAGTTGAATCTGATGGAAGAAATCGCCAAGGTGCGCCGCGTGATCCAGAAGGCCGAGCCGAGCGGCCCGCATGAAGTCCTGCTGGTGCTCGATGCCAACATCGGCCAGAACGCAATCGCGCAGGTCAAGGCCTTCGACAAGGCGATCAAGGTCACCGGCCTCGTCGTCACCAAGCTCGACGGCACGGCCAAGGGCGGCGTGCTCGCGGCCATCGCGCGGCAATGCCCGAAGCCGGTGCGCTACATCGGCGTCGGCGAAGGCATCGACGACCTGCAGCCCTTCAGGGCGCGCGAATTCGTCGAGGCGCTGTTCGGTGCCTGATGGTGTCCCGAGCGCCCTTCCTGCGAGGAAATCGAGTGCGTTGGAATGCAGGGTTTGTAGTATGTTGCAACGGTTTTTGCCGCAAACATGAGGATCGCGCGATGCTTGACGAAGAAGCAATCAAAGCCGCTGCACATCGGCTTGCCCAAGCAGCCAGCCAGCCGGCACGCGTGATTTTGTTCGGCTCCTACGCGCGAGGAGAGGCGAACGAAGCCTCCGATCTGGATTTGCTCGTGGTGGAGGAAACCCTTGACGACAAGGCGGGCGAATACCTGAAACTCCGCAATGTGCTGGGCAACCTGCCAACAGGTGTTGATTTGTTGTTGATGTCGCGCAGGGATTTTGAGCGCCGCAGTCAGGTGAAGGGTACGATGCCCTATCGGGCGAGCCATGAGGGACGTTTGTTGCATGACGCCTCAATTTGAAGAAGCCCGGCGCCTGTTGCGTCTCGCCCGCCGCGATCAGGAGGTGTTCGGGATCATCGCCATGGCAGGGGGAAACACGCATGCCGCTGCAGGATTCCACGCGCAGCAGGCTGTCGAAAAAGTCTTGAAGGCCTTGCTCTGTGCGAGCGACCTGGATTTTCCGCGTACCCATGACCTGGAAAGCCTGGCCTTGCGCCTGGCCGGGTCGCCTTATGCACTGCCTTTTTCTGCCGAGAAACTTCGTCCCCTGACACCCTACGCCGTCGATTTCCGTTACGACGATGAAGTAGCGGCGCTCCTGACCGAACGGGAAATGCGCTCCATCGTCGCTGCCGTAGTCGATTTCGCCAGCGCCAAGCTTGGAGCACCCTGAGCGCACCGTCCTGCCGGCGCCGACTTTCTGAATGATCCGCATCACCGAACTCCGGCTGCCGCTCGAACACACGCCGGAAGAACTGACCGCCGTCGTCCTGCAGCGGCTGAAACTCGAACCGGCCGACCTGCTCACGCTGCACATCCACAAGCGCAGCGCTGACGCTCGCAAGAAAAGTGCGCCGCTGTTCGTCTATAGCCTCGACCTCGAACTGGCCGATGAAGCCGCGGTGCTCGTGCGTTTCAAGGACGACCTGCATGTCAAACCGACACCGGATATGGAGTATCAGTTTGTCGCCAGGGCGCCGGCAAACCTGCCCCATAGACCGGTTGTGGTCGGCTTCGGCCCGGCGGGCATCTTCGCCGCGCTGATCCTCGCGCAGTCGGGTTTCCGTCCCCTCGTGCTGGAGCGCGGCAAAAAGGTACGCGAACGCACCAAGGACACCTGGGATCTCTGGCGAAGACACGAGTTGCATCCCGAATCGAACGTGCAGTTCGGCGAGGGCGGCGCCGGCACCTTCTCCGACGGCAAGCTCTACACGCAGATCCGCGACCCGCGCCACCTCGGCCGCAAGGTGCTCACCGAGTTCGTCAAGGCCGGTGCGCCGGAGGAAATCCTCTACGTCAGCAAGCCGCACATCGGCACTTTCCGCCTCGTCAGCATGGTCGAGAAGATGCGCGCCGAGATCGAAAGCCTCGGCGGCGAGATTCGTTTCGAGGCGCGCGTCGAAGACCTGCGGATCGAGGACGGTCGGGTGCGCGGGGTGGTTCTCGCCAGCAACAATGGCAATGGGGGCGAGGAAATCCGCGCCGACCATGTGATCCTCGCGCTCGGCCACAGCGCGCGCGACACTTTCGCCATGCTGCACCGGCGCGGCGTGTTCATGGCGGCCAAGCCGTTCTCGGTCGGCTTCCGCATCGAGCATCCGCAATCGCTGATCGATAAGGCGCGCTACGGCAGTTTCGCCGGCCATCCGCTGCTCGGCGCGGCCGACTACAAGCTGGTCCATCACGCCAGGAATGGCCGCACGGTGTACAGCTTCTGCATGTGCCCCGGCGGGCAGGTCGTCGCGGCCACCTCCGAGGAAGGCTGCGTCGTCACCAACGGCATGAGCCAGTATTCGCGCGCCGAGCGCAACGCGAACTCCGGCCTGGTCGTCGATGTCGCGCCGGCGGATTTCGGCGGCGCCGCCGTGCTCGCCGGCATCGAATTCCAGCGCCGGTGGGAACGGCGCGCGTTCGAACTCGGCGGCGGCAACTACGATGCGCCGGGGCAGCGGGTCGGCGACTTTCTCGCCGGCCGGCCGAGCGAGCATCTGGGCGCCGTCATCCCGTCCTACCAGCCCGGCGTCCATCCAACCGACCTCGCCACCGCCTTGCCCGACTTCGCGATCTCCGCGATGCGCGAGGCGATTCCCGCTTTCGACCGGCAGATTCGCGGCTTCGCCATGGATGATGCGGTGCTCACCGGGGTCGAGACGCGCACCTCCTCGCCGGTGCGGATCACGCGCGGCCGGGATTGCCAGAGCCTCAACGTCAGAGGCCTCTATCCGGCCGGGGAGGGCGCGGGCTACGCCGGCGGCATCCTCTCGGCCGCCGTCGACGGCATCGAAGTGGCCG
This sequence comes from Sulfuritalea sp., assembly GCA_018333815.1. Classification (GTDB taxonomy): domain Bacteria; phylum Pseudomonadota; class Gammaproteobacteria; order Burkholderiales; family Rhodocyclaceae; genus Sulfuricystis. The sequence goes on from JAGXSN010000245.1 coordinate 4,794, forward strand.
AGGCTGTGGCGCTTTTTGTCACTTTAGGCGCCCGCGACCGGGTGTAAATTCAGAGCCGCAGTTCTCCATCCAACCCAGGAGCTTCCCCATGCGCAACAACTCGCCGGTCACCGGCGTCGAAAAGCACTATTCCGGCGATACCGCGATCATTTCCCACACCGACGAACGGGGCAACATCAGCTTCGTCAATGACGACTTCGTCGAAGTCAGCGGCTTCTCGCAGGAGGAACTGCTCGGCCAGCCGCAGAACCTCGTGCGCCATCCCGACATGCCGGCGGAAGCCTTCCGCGACCTGTGGGCCACCGTCAAGGCCGGCCGCCCCTGGGCGGGCCTGGTCAAGAACCGCTGCAAGAACGGCGACCACTACTGGGTGCGCGCCTCGGTGACGCCCAAGCCCGACGGCGGCTACATGTCGGTGCGCGTCAAGCCGGGCCGCGAGGAAGTCGCCGCCGCCGAGGCGCTCTATGCGCGCATGCGCCAGGACCCCTCGATCCGCCTGTACGAAGGCCAGGTGGCGCGCCGCAGCATCTGGACCTGGGTCGACAACCTGCGCATCGGCAACCGCCTCGCCATCGTCATGGCGCTGGTGATGGTGCTGCTGGTCGGCGCCCTGGTCGAGAGCCGCTATTCGACCGGCAAGATCGAGGCCGCCTATCGCCATCACATCGTCGAGGACGAGGCGCGCCGCGTCGACTTCTACAACCTCTATGCCCAGGGGCTGCAGATGGGGCAGGCGATCCGCAATGTCGTGCTTGACCCGGAAAACCCGCGCGCCTACGAGAACTACCGGAATGCCGCGGCACTGTTTGAAAAAGCCGTGGCCGAGGCGCAGGCGCGCGACGAGAAATCCCTGCGGTCGGGGCTGCCAAAACGCATCGGCGCGCTGCGCACCGAGCAGAAGAAGATTCACGAGCAGGTGTTCGAGTTGCTCAAGACCGGAAAGGTCGGCGAGGCGCAGACCCAGCTGACCCAGGCCGAGACCCCGAAGTGGCGCGAGATGCGCGACTTGCTGCTTGCCGAAATCAAGCGTCTCGACGCCGACGTGCCAGCCCTGCTTGAACGGCTCTACGCCGAGGCCGACGCCGCCGATACCCGTAGCCTGATCTACGCGGTCGTCACCGTCCTGCTCGGCAGTCTGCTGGCCGGCATCCTGCTCGCGCATACCACGCGCCAGGCGCGGGAGGCGGAGAACCTCGTCGCCTCCGTGGCCGGCGGCAATCTCACCCAGGTGATCCGCGCCGGCGGCCACGACGAATTCGGCGCGATCCTCACGCGCGTGGCGATGCTGCGCAATCGCCTGCACGAGGCGATCAGCCTGATCCACCAGACCGCGCGTTCCCTTGACGCGTCGAGCCGGCAGCTGACGACGGCAAGCCAGGCCACGGTCGAGGCCGCCGAAGCGCAGTCCTCGGCGATCTCGAGCATTGCGGCGGCAGTCGAGGAGCTGTCCGTCTCGACCGACGAGATGAGCAGCAACGCCCGCGACGCGATGCAGGCGACCGAGACCTCCGCCAAAGCGACGCGCGACAGCGCGGCGACCAGCCGCACCGCCGCCGAGCACATCGACGCGGCGGCGCGCGTGGTAGCGAACTCGGAGCAGCGCATCGCCGAGCTGGCCACCATGTCGGAAGAAATCAGCCGCGTCGTGCTGGTGATCAAGGAGATCGCCGACCAGACCAACCTGCTGGCGCTCAACGCCGCCATCGAGGCGGCGCGCGCCGGCGAGCAGGGCCGCGGCTTCGCGGTGGTCGCCGACGAGGTGCGCAAACTGGCCGAGCGCACCGGCAATTCGACGCAGGAGATCGCCGCGATGATCCAGCGCATCCAGGACGCCAGCAGCTCGGTCGCGCGCGAGGTGGCCGCCAGCAGCAAGGAGGTCGGCGACGGCGCCCAGAGCGCGGCCCGGGCCGGCAACATGGCGGCGTCCGTCGAGACATCGGTCGATCAGGCCGGCCGCGCGGTGCAGTCGATCAGCGACTCGCTGGCCGAAAGCAGCGCCGCCACGCGCGACATTGCCGGCAACATGGAACGCATCTCGCAAACCGCCGAGAACAACGCCCGGGTGGCGCAGGATTCGCTGCGCGAATCGCGCCAGGTCGGCGATCTGGCGGAAAAACTGAAGTGCCTCGCAGCCCAGTTCCGGGCCTGAGGTTCCGTCCCGATGCGCCACGACGAGCTCACCCGGCGCAGCGCCTTTGCAATCGCCCTGCGCCGGCTCGCGACCTCGTTCGACGCCCTGCTGGCGATGGTCGGGGTCGGCATCGCGCTGGCCCTGCCGGCGCTCGGCTATTGGGCGCACGATCGGGCGGCAGTGCCGATGCAGGACGGCGCCGTCCGGCCGCAGATCACGGTGTTCCTCGCCGTGGAGGCCGAGCCGGGCACGACCGAGGCCGTTGAAAAGCGGCTCAAGGCGATCGAGATCGTGGGCGCAACGCGGCTGCTCGCGCGCGCGGACACGCTCGAACGCATGAAAACCTCGGGCGGACTTGCCGAAGCGATCGCCGCGCTGCCCGGCAACCCCTTCCCCGACGCGATCGTCATCACGCCGGCCGACGCTGCGCCGGCCGCGCTGGAGGCGCTCGTCGCGCAGCTGCGCCAGTGGCGGGAGGTCGAGCACGTCCAGTTCGACGCCGCAGAAGCGCGCCGCCTCGCCGCCCTG
>JAGXSN010000246.1 GCA_018333815.1 Sulfuritalea sp.
ACAATCCCCCGATGGCATAGACAGGCAGCGGCAAGCCCTCGACCAGCAGCGCAAAACTGTCCCAGCCGATGCCGTCGTCGCCCGGGTGCGTAGCGGTCGGCTTGACCGGGCCGAGCACGGCGAAGTCAAGGCCGAGGCGGGCGGCCCGCTCCAGGTCCGCGCGGTCGTGGCAGGAGGCGGCGACGAGGGGAAAGGGCGGGCGCCGATCCAGCGCCATGAGCCGGGCGGCGGGCAGGTGCAGTCCGTCGGCCCCGGCCGCGCGCGCGAGTTGCGCGGCGCCATTGACCAGCACCTGTGCGCCATGGGACTGGCAGCGCGCGACCGCCGCCGCGACGAAGGACTCGCGCGCGGCTTCCGGCAGCGCGGCTTCGCGCAGCTGCACCAGTTTCAACCCGCGCGCGAGCGCCGCGTCAAGCCTATCGAGCTGCGCGTCGATGCCGATCCGCCAGGCGTGGGTGACGGCATAGCGGTCGGGCAGCCGCAGGGCGGCCAGCACGGGGGCGTTGGCGGGCAGCATCGGCGCCACCATCGGCGCATCGGCACGCTGCCAGGCGAGCGCGGCATGTACGCGGTCGCGCAATTCGCCGCGCCACTGCGTGACCCGAAAGAAGTGCAGGCGCACGTGCGCGTGGGCATAGACATGCGCGCGCACGAGCCACGGCGTCGCCGCGACCACGTCGATTTCGAGTTCCTCGCGCAGTTCGCGCACGAGGGCTTGCCGGGGCGTCTCGCCCGGCTCAACCTTGCCGCCGGGGAACTCCCAGTAGCCCGGGTAGAAGGTGTCGGCGGCGCGCCGGCCGAGCAGAAAGGCGCCGTCCGGCCGCAAAATCACGGCGGCCGCGACGTCGATCGCCTTCACTTCAGCCTGCCGGCGTAATCCCGCGCGAACTGCCACGCCACGCGGCCGCTGCGCGAACCGCGTTGCAGCGCCCATTGCAGCGCCTCCTGCCGTGCCGCCAGCGCCGCCGTTTCATCGACGCCCAACCGGTGCAGCCAATGGACGCAGATGTCGAGGTAATGGTCCTGGTCGAAGGGATAGAACGACAGCCAGAGGCCGAAACGCTCGGACAGCGAGATTTTCTCCTCGCTGGTTTCGCCTGGATGTATCTCGCCATCGTCGCCGCGCGTCGCTTCGAGGTTTTCCGCCATGCGTTCGGGCATCAGGTGGCGACGATTCGAGGTGGCGTAGATGAGCAGGTTCTCCGGCGGCGCGGCGATGGAACCGTCGAGCGCGCTCTTGAGCGCCTGGTAGCCGGGTTCGCCGGCGCCGAACGAGAGGTCGTCGCAGAACACGATGAAGCGCTCCGGCCGGCCGGCAACGAGATCGATGATCGCCGGCAGATTGACGAGCTCGTCGCGGTCGACCTCGATCAGGCGCAGGCCCTGCCTGGCGAAGCGGGCCAGCACACCCTTCACCAGCGAGGATTTGCCGGTACCGCGCGCGCCGGTGAGCAGGACGTTGTTGGCCGGCTTGCCGGTCACGAACTGGCGCGTGTTGCGCTCGATCGCGGCCTTCTGCCGATCCACGCCCTTGAGATCGGCGAGGCGGATCTTGTGCGGGCGGCGCACCGGCTCCAGCCGACCGCGCCAGCGGAAGGCGACAGCGCTCCAGTCGGGCGGCGCGGGGGGGGCGGGGAGCATGGTTTCGGCGCGCGTGACGAGCGCTTCGAGGCGGCACAGCAGGGATTCAAGCGCATCCATCGGGTAAGCTTCCGGTCATGACACGCCGCAATTTAACACTCCCCGCCCTGCTCCTCGGCCTCCTGCTGGCCGGCTGCGCCACCGCCCCACCGGCACCCCCGGCCTGCCCGCCCTGTCCGGGCGTCGAAGCGCCCAAGCCCGCGGCCGCACCGCTCGCCCCGGCGCACTGGTCCGACCTGCCGGGCTGGGAAAGCGAAGATCATGCGGCGGTACTCGAACTGTTCCGCGCGCAATGCGCGACGCTGGGCAAGCGTACCTTGTGGCTGTCGACCTGCGAGTCCGCGATGAAAGTCAGTGCTGGCGAGACGGCGCGCCAGTGGTTCGAGGCGAACTTCAGGCTGTGGCAACTCGTCAATCCGGACGGCAATCGCGAGGGGCTCGTCACCGGCTACTTCGAACCCGTGGTGCGCGGCAGCCGCACGCAGAAGCCGCCCTATGTCACGCCGGTGTTCGGCCCGCCGGACGACCTGATCGTCGTTGATCTGGCCGCGCTCCACCCGGAACTCAGACACCTGCGCCTGCGCGGCCGGATCGAGGGCCGCCGCCTCGTGCCCTACTTCAGCCGCGCCGAATGGGCGGCCGAAGAGGAACGCCGCGCCGGCCGGGCGCTGTTGTGGCTGGACGATCCGGTCGATTTCTTCTTCCTGCAGATCCAGGGGTCGGGGCAGGTCGCGCTCGACGACGGGAGCCGCATCCGGATCGGCTACGCCGACCAGAACGGCCACCCCTATCGCTCCATCGGCCGCTGGCTGATCGACCAGGGCGAGCTGAAGATCCATCAGGCTTCGATGCAGGGCATCCGGGCCTGGGCGGCCGCGCATCCGCAGCGGCTGGCGGAACTGCTCAACGCCAATCCCAGCGTGGTGTTCTTCCGTGAACTGGCCGTCACGGGCACCGGCCCGCCCGGCGCCCTCGGCGTGCCGCTGACTCCCGAACGTTCGATCGCCATCGACCCGCGCCACACCCCCCTGGGCGCGCCGGTATGGCTCGCCACCACATGGCCGAACAGCGAACAGACGCTGGCCCGGTTGATGCTGGCCCAGGACACCGGCGGGGCGATCCGCGGCCCGGTGCGCGCCGATTTCTACTGGGGCACGGGGACGGACGCCGGTGCCCTGGCCGGCCGCATGAGGCAGCAGGGCCGCATGTGGGTGCTATTGCCGCGTCATCACGAACCCTGAAATACCAGTAACATACCGAGTGGATATTTGTTGGGCTACCCAAGCCAGCGGGAGTACGGCAACCGTGAAACTCAAAGACAAGATACTGGTGTTTTTCGTCGGCATCCTGGCGGGTCTGGTGCTTGTCCTGACAGGGCTTTCGGCCCTGAGCCTGCGCCATTTTTCCATCTACATGGCCGAGCGCCATGCCCGCTCGGTAGCGGAGACCATCAAGGTCGGCCTGACCGAGAGCATGATCAATGGCACCATCGACAAGCGGGAGCAGTTCCTGGCGCGGCTCGCATACGTGCCGGGCGTCCAGAACGTCCGCGTGACCCGCGGACAGCACGTCATCAGCCAGTTCGGCCCCGGCCTGGCGAATGAGCAGTTTTCCAGCGAGGGCATCGATCATGTGCTGGCGACCGGAAAGGAGGTGTTCGAGGTCGTCAAGGCCGAAGAGCACCTGATGTTCCACGCGGTGATTCCCTATGTCGCCGACGACCGCGGCACGCCCAACTGCCTGCAGTGCCATGCGGCGCGAAAGGGCGCCGTGCTCGGTGCAATCACCATCGACATTTCCCTCGCCGAGGTTCGGCGCCAGGGCGTCATCGCCGTGCTGATGGTGAGCTTCGCCGTGCTGGGGGCGGCCTTGCTGGCGGTCCTCCTGTTGCGGCGCATGATGAAACCGCTGTCGGAGACCGCGCATGCCGTGCAGGAGGTCACCTCGCAGGCCGTCGGCGGCGACTTCAGCGGCCGCATCCGTCAGCGCAGCACCGACGAGGTCGGTGACATCGCCGCCAATATCAACACCCTGATGGACTTCCTCAACCGCGAGGTCACCACCATCCGCACGCGTGTCGGCCAGTTGATGGGGCAGCAGTGCAACTCGGGCGGCAACCAGCTGGTGCTGACGACGGAAATGGTCGAAAGTCTCGTCGAGGCCTCGCAGTTCAAGCAGGCCATCGAGGAAGACCAGACCAAACTCGACATCTACCGGCGTCTCGCCGGGATGCTGTGCGGCAAGTACGACGTCCAGCGCTTCAGCATCTACGAGATCGCCGCCAGCAAGAACCGCATAACACCGATCCTCGTCGATGACGAAATTGGTGCGTCATGCCGCTACTGCGATCCGCAGATCGCTGTCGACGCAAGCTGCTGCCGCGCCAAGCGTACCGGCCACGAGGTGGATGCCGTCGACTATCCCGGGCTATGCACCATGTTCCGCCCGGGCCTCGGGGGCGACGCTCACATCTGCCTGCCGATCAACCAGTCCGGTTCAGCCGGCTGCGTGGTGCAGATCGTCGTCGGCGCCGAGGAGGGGTCTCTGGTCCGCCGGATGATCCCCTTCATTGCCGTCTATCTGCGCGAGGCCGGCCCGGTGCTGGAGGCCAAGCGGCTGATGGAACACTTACGCGAAAATGCCCTGCGCGACCCGATGACCGGCCTCTACAACCGCCGTTTCCTCGAGGAATACGTGAGCGCCCTGGTGTCCGGCAGCAAGAGGCGCAAGAGCCCCTTCTCAGTGCTGATGCTGGATCTCGATTTTTTCAAGCAGGTCAACGACACGCATGGCCACGAAGCCGGCGACAAGGTGATCAAGACCCTGGCCGACATCCTGCAGCGCAACGTGCGCGGCTCGGACATGGCGGTACGTTACGGCGGCGAGGAATTCCTGCTGGTGTTGATGGATACCGGAGCGGCGGCGGCCGAAAAGGTTGCCGAAAAAATTCGCGTCGATGTAGAAAATACCAAGATCCCGCTGCCCGGCGGCATGCTGCAGAAAACCATCTCGATCGGGGTAGCCGAGTATCCGGACGACTCGGACACCTTCTGGCAGGTGGTCAAGTTCGCCGACGTGGCGCTCTACCGCGCGAAGTCCGACGGGCGCAACCGGGTGACGCGCTTCACCCCGGACATGTGGGATTCCGATGCTCATTACTGACGCACCCAAGTCCCGGTCCGCGACCACGCCCGGGTTCCCGGCGCCGTCCCGCCGGCGCCGACAACGGGCCGACGCCGCGGGAAGTCCTTAGCGGACGTTCGCGCTGCCCCTGTCGAGCGCCCTTTCCAGCCCGTCCGCCGGCAGGTAGCCCGGCACACGGGTACCGTCGGCGAAGATCATGGCCGGCACGCCGCGGATGTTGAGCCTGCGGCCCAGCGCTGCGACCCGCTCGGCCGGGTGGTTGCAGCTTGCGCTGGCAGGCTGCTTGCCATCGAGCATGAGATCGTTCCAGGCCTTGGCGCGATCGGGCGCGCACCAGATGTTTTTCGCCTTTTCGCTCGAGTCGGGGGAAAGGATCGGATACACGAAGGTATAGATAGTCACGTTGCTGATCCCCTGGAGCTCTTTCGCCAGCTTTCGGCAGTAGGTGCAGTTGGGGTCCTCGAAAGTGACCAGCACGCGCCTGCCATTGCCCTTGACCTGCTTGACGGCGAGGTCGAGCGGCAGATCGGAGAACTTCACCTGCGAAAGCTGATGCTTGCGCTCCTCGGTGAGGTTCTTCTTCCTCTTGATGTCGAGGATGTCGCCGTTGATCAGGTAGCTGACCCTCTCGTCGGTGTAGAGCAGGTCGCCGCCGATCTGGATTTCGTAAAGATTGAAGTTGTCCAGCTTGCGCACCGCATCCGGCTTGATGCCCGGGCCGAACAGTTCGGCAAGCACCGGTTCGATGGCCTTCGTGACGCGCGCCTCGCTGGCAAGGACGGCCTGAGCGATGAGCAGGGCGGCCAGGCCGCCGATGAGAGCTTTGATCTTCATGGAGTCTCCGAAACAGGTTGGGGATGACGGTTTTTCGCGGCTTTTCTTGCGCGCCGAGGACGCTATGCCATGGGCTCAGCCCATGGCATAGCGTGCGAGAGCGTCCTTTATGACCGGCAGACGGTCGAAGAGGTTCATGCCGAAGTTGCGCAAAACGGCCGGCGCGAGCGCATCCGACGCACCGAACAGGCGCTGCAGGCCATGCGTCACGGATTGTAGCGCCATCACCTCCTCGCTCCGGGCGCGCTCGTGACGGCGCAGCCACCGAACATTTCCGCAATCGACATGCTCCGGACAGGCAGCGAGAGTTCCGGCAAGACTCCGGGCATCCTGGAAGCCGAGGTTGATGCCATGACCGGAGAGCGGATGGATGGTGTGAGCGGCATCGCCGATCAGCGCGAGACGGGGCGCGACCGTGCGCGGCGCACGCATCAGTCGCAGGGGAAAAGCGGCGGGCGGAGTGGCCGGATCCAGTCCGCCGA
>JAGXSN010000247.1 GCA_018333815.1 Sulfuritalea sp.
GGACGCCGGCCTCGGCGCCCGGCGCGAGATCGAGGAGTGGATCGCCGCCGGGCGCGTCCAGGTTAACGGCGAGCCGGCACATCTGGGCCAGCGCGTCGCCGCCGTCGACAAGGTCAAGGTCGGCGGTCGGCTGGTCAACCTGCATTTCGCCGCGCGCGTGCCGCGCGTGCTGCTTTATCACAAGCCCGAGGGCGAGATCGTCTCGCGCGACGATCCGCAGGGACGTCCGAGCGTTTTCAATGCCCTGCCGCGCCTGCGCGGCGGCCGCTGGATCGCCGTCGGCCGGCTCGACTTCAATTCCTGCGGCCTGCTGCTGTTTACCAGCGACGGAGCGCTCGCCAACCGGCTGATGCACCCGCGCCATCGGCTCGAGCGCGAGTATGCCGTGCGCGTGCTGGGTGAAGTCAACGACGAGTCGCTGAAGAAACTGACCGAAGGCATCGAGCTGGAGGACGGGGTCGCCCGCTTCACTCGCCTCCAGCCGGCCGGCGGCGAGGGAGCGAACCGCTGGTATCGCGTCATCCTGGAAGAGGGCCGAAATCGGGAAGTGCGACGCCTGTTCGCCGCAGTCGGCGTCACCGTCAGCCGCCTGATGCGGGTGCGCTACGGCCCGGTCGTCCTGCCGGCCAGTCTCAAGCGCGGTCAGAGCAGCGAGCTCGAACCGGCGCAGGTGCAGGAGCTTCTCCTGGTCCTGCAGGAAGAAAAATCCCGCTGAACATTGCTTCTCGGTGCGGCCGCTTGTAGAATGGCGGTCTTTCGAAGATCGTGCCTATCCGCCATGGCGGCGCTGGGCGGCTGAGAAGGAATGGGCGGTTTGCCCATTTTTTGTTTGTGGATGCGGAACGCACGTGGCGCGCGTATGACGGATTTGGCGGAACTGATCGGGCAGACGGTGAACGGGCTGGGCTATGAACTCGTCGACTTCGAGACGAGTCCGCGCGCGCGCCTGCTGCGCGTGTTCATCGACCGGCCGGCCGCGGGCGGGGCGCCTGGCATCCGCAGCGGGGTGACGGTCGACGACTGCGCGACGGTCAGCCACCAGCTGACGCATCTGTTCCTGGTCGAGAACATCGACTACGACCGCCTCGAGGTGTCTTCGCCGGGCCTGGACCGGCCGCTGAAGCGGCCGGAGGATTATGTCCGTTTTGCCGGAGCCGACGTGCAGGTCAAGCTGCGCATTCCGGAGGGCGTCCAGAGGAATTTTTCCGGGACGATCCTCGGCTGTGCCTCGGGGCGTCTGCGCATCGGCACCAGCGCCGGGGAGCGCGAGTTTGCCCTCGACAACGTCGAAAAGGCGCGCCTGGCGCCGAAGTTCTGAAAGCAAGCGAAGATTGGAGACTGCCATGAGCCGTGAATTACTGTTGCTGGTCGATGCCCTGGCGCGGGAAAAGAATGTCGGCAGGGAAATCGTGTTCGGCGCGCTCGAGCAGGCGCTCGCTTCCGCCACCAAAAAACGCATCCACGACGAGGCCGACGTGCGCGTCGAAATCGATCGCGAAACCGGGGAATACGAGGCCTTCCGCCGCTGGCTGGTTCTCGACGACGAGGAGGTCGAGATTCCCGCCCAGCAGATCGGCTTGACCGAGGCGCGCCAGGACGATGCGGAAGTGCAGATCGGCGATTACATCGAGGAGTCGCTCGAGGCGGTCGAATTCGGTCGCGTCGGGGCGCAGACCGCCAAGCAGGTGATTCTGCAAAAGATTCGCGATGCCGAGCGCGAGCAGGTATTGAACGACTTCCTCGAACGCAGGGAGCATCTGGTCAGCGGCACGATCAAGCGCATGGAACGCGGCAACGCGATCATCGAAGCCGGCCGCATCGAGGCGGTCCTGCCGCGCGACCAGATGATCCCGAAGGAAAACCTGCGTCCCGGCGACCGCGTGCGCGCCTGGCTGATGAAAATCGACCGCCAGGCGCGCGGCCCGCAGCTGATCCTGTCCCGCACCGCGCCGCAGTTCATCGCCAAGCTGTTCGAGCTGGAAGTGCCGGAACTCGAGGACGGCCTGATCGAGATCAAGTCGGCTGCGCGCGATCCGGGCGTGCGCGCCAAGATCGGCGTCAAGTCGAACGATGCGCGCGTCGATCCGATCGGCACTTGCGTCGGCATGCGCGGCTCGCGCGTCACCGCGGTGACCAACGAGTTGTCCGGCGAGCGCGTCGACATCGTCCTGTGGTCGGCCGACCCGGCCCAGTTCGTGATCGGCGCGCTGGCGCCGGCCGAGGTCAGCTCGATCGTCGTCGACGAGGAAAAGCACAGCATGGACGTGGTGGTCGACGAGGCCAACCTCGCCATCGCCATCGGCCGCGGCGGCCAGAACGTGCGTCTTGCCTCCGAACTGACCGGCTGGACGATCAACCTGATGACGGTTGAGGAGTCGCAGGAAAAGCAGCACAAGGAGACCGCGAGCACGCGCCAGCTGTTCATGGAAAAGCTGGATGTCGACGCCGAAGTCGCCGACATTCTCGTGCAGGAAGGCTTTTCGACGCTCGAGGAGGTCGCCTATGTCCCGCTCGCCGAGATGCTCGAGATCGAGGCCTTCGACGAGTCGACGGTCAACGAATTGCGCGACCGCGCCCGCAACGTGCTGTTGACGGAAGCCATCGTGGACGAGGAAGAGCTGGAAAAGGTGGCCGACGATCTGCTCGGTCTCGATGGCGTGGACAGGCCGCTGGCGGCGCGACTGGCGAAGAGCGGCATTTATGCCCGCGACGACCTGGCCGATCTGGCCGTCGATGAGTTGACCGAAATGACCGGCATCGACGTCGAGCGGGCCAAGGCTCTGATCACCGTTGCGCGCGCGCATTGGTTTGCCGATGAGAATCAGTAAGGAGGCGACGCGATGTCAGCCCAAATAAGTGTTGCCCAGTTCGCCGCCGAGCTGAAAATGCCGCCGCTGGCCCTGATCGAACAACTGGCCAAGGCGGGAGTCGTCAAGCAGGCCAGTTCCGATACCCTGACCGAGCAGGACAAGACCCGCCTGCTCGAATTCCTGCGCAAGTCGCACGGCGAAACCGCGCCGAAGGCGAAGATCACCCTGACGCGCAAGCAGACCACCGAGATCAAGGCAGCCGACGCAACCGGCAAGTCGCGCACCATCCAGGTCGAGGTGCGCAAGAAGCGCACTTTCGTCAAGCGCGATACCGAAATTCCTGCGGAAGCGCCCGCTGCCGCGCTGCCCGTGTCCGCCGTCCCGGCGGCGCCGATCATCGACGCGGAGCAGACCGCGCTGCGCGAGGCCGAGGCCAAGCGCCAGGCCGAGCTGGCGGCGGTCCAGGCCGCCGAACTGAAGGAGAAACAGGAGCGCGAGGCGAAGGCGCGCGCGGAGGCCGAGGCGCGCCTGGTGCAGCTGCAGGCCCAGACCGAGGCCGCCGCCGCAGTGGCGGCGGAAAAATCCGCGGCGCCGCA
>JAGXSN010000248.1 GCA_018333815.1 Sulfuritalea sp.
AGGCCGGTCGCGCTCCAGCTCACCGTCCCCGCCGTTGTCACCTGCGCGTTTTTGGTCACGCTGCCGCTGCCCGCCGGAATGGTGAAGCCGGTGCCGCCGACCCAGTTGACGGTGGGCGTTCCCGTCGCCGTCAGCGTGCCGGACACGCCGCCGGTGAAGGGCGCGCTGCACGCCGCGTCGGCGCAGGCGCGCAAGGTCAGCGTGGTCGGCGTACAGGTCACGCCGCTGCCGGCGTGCTCGATGCGCAGATGGTTGAGGGAGGAACACCTGGGCGCCGAAGCGATGGGCGAGAAGACCAGTACCGACCCGTTCGAAATGCTGTTGGCGTTGAAGGAATACTGGATGAAATCGGTGTTGTTAACCTCGATCCCGATCGTGGCGCCCGCCTCGGGTAATCCTCCCGCAGGCACGGGACCGGCGGTCCAGCCGCCGCCGAAGGTTGACATCGCACGATAGAAAAAGACGATCTCGCCCGCGGTTTCATGCAGTTGCACCTGGAATGTCTCGGTTATGCCCGTCGTCTGGTTGCCGCTGCAGCCGCTGCCACCGCTGCAATAATGCGGCACGGCGAGATAGGAGACGACGAAAACCCGGTTCGGCGCCGCGCCCAGGGTCTGGTGGCGGATTCGTCCTGCGACCCCGGCGGGATTCAGGTCGTCCCAGTAGGGCAGCAGAACCGCATTCAATCCCGCAAGCGGCAATGCGGCGTTGGCCCATGCTGTGCTGGCCGCGTCGAAAAACAGCATGCCGTTCGAGCCGATCCGCAGCCGCGTGTATCCTCCCCCGCCGAAACCGAAGCTGAACCCGAGCGGGATGTTGCCGGAAACGTGATCGTCGCCGAGGCTCACGGCCGTGCCGGTCGCCCCGATGTCCCGCCAAGGGTAAGCGGCCCCCAGCGCGGTGCAGTTTTCGACCCGGTAGCCGGTGCTTGCGCCTTGCGCATAGGAGGCGGGAAGCGCCTGTCCTGCGGCGTGAGCGGAGGACAGGAGGGCCAGCAGGGCCAGTCCGATGTGGCGGAGAGTCTTCCCGCGAGCGGGGACAGACCACGGTTTATTCATTTCAACCGCCCTGATTCACGACGAAAATCACGCTTGGACCAAAAGGAACCAGACTTGCTTTTCCGGCCCGGCGATTCATGCCTGGCTCCATCCACGCTGCCTGATTTCATCTGCCATAAGCTCTGCCGCGCGAACCAGTTGCGGCACAAATTCATGCCCAGCCTGCAATGCATCGGCGAGTATCGTGGGGTCTTCGATGTATTCGTGCACCATCTGGTTGCGTAGCTGCCGCATGGCGAGCCACATCTCCGCCGAAGCGATGAAGCCCAATCTCTCGGCCCGGTCAAGATTGTCCAACTGGGCACCCAGTCTTTCGCCCAGGGCGGCAAGCAGCACCGGCAACAGCTTGTCGGCCAGGGTATCTTGCAGTCGCCCAAAACGCCCGACAAAGGCCTCTACACGTTCGGCCAGATCCGCATCGTCCTCCAGGCTTCTGGCGCGCCGCTCGGTAAATCGCTCGGCAAAAAGCCGTTGGTCTGTCGATTGCAAATGCCGGCTTTCCTTGGCGGCAACGCGCCCAAGAAACTGCAGGCGCGCCAGCGCTTGCGGGGTGGATATCACAGCAACACCCCGGCTCGTGCCTGCTCATGTATCGGCAAGACCCGGAGGTTGGGCGCGGCGAGCAGAAGATCGACATGACGACCATCCAGTGCGCGCATCAACCGCGCGGCGATGCGCGCCGAAAAAAGCGCTGGACGCTCGACAGGATGTGCGGTTTGCACGAATAAATCGATATCGCCGCCGCGCGCATCCTCATCAAGGCGCGAGCCAAACAATCGCACACTGGCATCGTTCCCCGCTTCTTCACGGACAATGCGGCGGATGGTACTGGCTTGCTCGAAGGTCAGGCGCATGGCGTGATCCTTTGTTGTTAAGGTCAAATGACTAAACCGGGGGACCACCATAAACCGGGGAGGACGACGCCCCCCGCCGGGGTCACGCCGCCGCCCGTTCCGCCGGCAGGAAGGCGGAGCGGGGCACGCCGCGATGCTCGCCGCGGTCGGCGAGCAGTTCCTTCATGTCGAGGATCAACACGATCTGGCCGTTGGACAGCGTGGTGACGCCCGCCACGCCCTTCGGCCGGAAGCCTTCGAGCGACTTGATCACCGCGTCCTCGCGGCCCATGAAGCCGTCGATGGCGAGAATGAAGGCGTGCTCCGCGGTCTGCATCAGCACGCCGTATCCGGGCGTTCTCTCGGGCGTCCAGCCGAGCAGGTGGGCGATCGGGTAGATCGGCATGACTTCGCCGCGCACCACCATGGTGGCGCGACCGCCGACTTCCTGCACCTGGGCGACGTCGATCGGCAGGATCTCGCGCACCATCGACAGCGGCACGGCGAAGGGCTGTGCGCCGAGCTGCACCAGCAGCACCGGCAGGATGGCCAGGGTGAGCGGCAGCGAGATGATGAAGGTGGTGCCCTTGCCGATCTCGGAGCGGATGTCGATGCTGCCGTTGAGCTTCTGGATGTTGGTACGCACCACGTCCATGCCGACGCCGCGGCCGGACAGGTCGGAGGCCACCTCCTTGGTCGAGAAACCGGGCAGGAAGACGAGATTGAGGCTCTGCCGCTCGTCCATCGTGTTGGCTTCCTCGTCGCTGATCAGCCCCTTCTGGAGGGCCTTGGCGCGCAGCTTCTCGGCGCTCATGCCGCGGCCGTCGTCGGCGACGACGAGGACGATGTGATCGCCTTCCTGGCGCGCGCCGAGACGCACCTCGGACTTCTCCGGCTTGCCGGCGGCGCGTCGCTCCGCGGGGCTTTCGACGCCGTGATCGACGGCGTTGCGGATCAGGTGGATGATCGGATCGGAAAGGTCCTCGATCATCGTCTTGTCGATCTCGGTCTCCTCGCCGGCCAGCACCAGCTCGACCTCCTTGCCGATGTTGCGCGCCAGGTCGCGCGCGATGCGCGGATATTTCTGGAACAGGCGGCCGATCGGCTGCATGCGCGTCTTCATCACCGCGTTCTGCAGGTCGGACACCAGCAGGTCGAGCTGGCTGACCGACTGGTCGAGCGAGTGCAGCGTGTCGGTGTCGGTGCGGCCGTTGAGGATGTCGCTGCGCAGCGCATTCAGGCGGTTCTTGGTCAGGCCGATCTCGCCCGACAGGTTGAGCACCTGGTCCAGCCGCGCGGTGTCGACGCGGATGGTGTTGTCGCGCGACTTCTCGTCGGCGCGCCGACCGACCGGCACGCTCATCGCGCCGGGCTTGTCGCTGGTGCGCCGGCCGAGCGCGTGCTGGATGATCTGCTCGGGCGCCTGCGCGGCCGGCGCGACCGGCGCGGCCGCGGCCGGCGCGGAAGTCGGCGCCGGCGGGACGGCG